>JAPYOG010000155.1 GCA_028278785.1 Candidatus Poriferisocius anaerobius
ATCAGGAGCTCGGCAAACTCCTCCGCCGGGATATCGGTGCCGAACTCCTGGTTGACCATTTTCCAGAACGCCACAAGATCGGAAGACGAGACGCCCATCTCGGCAATGTTGCGAGTCAGATCCAAGGGCTGCCCGGTCTCCCGGCCCTCGATTTCAACCGTTTGGTCGACAATGGCCCTGATCCGTTCCTCGGTGGATGACATCTACCAGCTCCTTTGCGAAAGCCTGATGGGGGGAAAGTGTACCAATGGGCAAGTGCAGGTCAATCGCCTTCAACCCGGCTCGGTCTACCGGTTCTCATCTGCCCAGTAGCGATTCCGCTGGAAGGGATAGTCGGGCAGTGAGATCCGCCGACGGGCCTCGCCGCTGTACAGGCGCTCGAAGGACACGGTGCGCCCCTCCGCGTACTGCGCGGCAAGGACTTCGACTAGACCAGCGCCATCTTGGGGCATTACCCCGCCGCCACGATGCTCGGGAACTCCCTCCCCGCCAGCCTCGAGCACGGCCCGAAGCTGTTGGCGAAGCGACTCGGCATCGCGGAACACCACAGCGGCCCTTTGCGAGAAGTGGCCTCGGCCCGTGCTCGCTGTCCACGCCATGTCCGAGAGCAGCGGGTCGGTGGCCGCGTCGGTGCCGGCAAGCTCATCGCCATGCTCGTCGATCCAGTCGAGATACCTTTGAGCGAGTTGCTTCAACGCCCCCGGCGTCTTGGCCGACAGCGGCAGCAGCCTCTCGCCCGATGAGCCCGGCGGGCCTCCAGCCTCCAGATCATCTGCTGCCACCAGCTTGGGGGATCCAACCGGCCGCCACGATGGGTTGCGTCCGTCGGCGTTGTCACCGGCTGCGTCGCGGCCTTCGATCACAATGTGGGCATTGGTGCCGGAGATTCCGAAGGCGTTCACCGCGGCCAACGACCGGAGATCCTCACCCCGCGGCCAGTCGATCGCGTCGGTGGCCACCCTCAGCGGCACCCTCTCCCAATCGATCTCGGGGCTCGGATCGCGAAAGTGCAGGTGTCTCGGAACCGTTCCATTCCTCATTCCCAGCACCACCTTGATGAGGCCGGCTATCGCCGACGCGCCTTCCAAGTGGCCGATGTTGGTCTTGACCGAACCCATCCACACAGGTCGGTCATCCTGGCGGCCTCGGCCATAGACCGCGGCGATGGCACCCGCCTCCACCGCATCGCCCACGGCTGTGGCAGCTCCGTGGGCCTCGACGTAGCCGACTTCGCCGGGGTCGATGCCGGCCCGGGCCAACGCCTCGGCCATGACCCGCTCCTGAGCCCGCATGCTGGGGACGGTGACCGCCAAGCCCGTCCCGGTTTGGCTCACGGCCGAGCCTCGGACGACGGCCCAGATCCGGTCTTGGTCGGCCTCGGCATCCCTCAGCCGCTTCAGCACCACAACGCCGCAACCCTCGCCTCGCACATAGCCGTCGGCCGAGGCGTCGAACGGCCTGCACTGCCCTTGCGAAGACAGCATTCCCGCATCGGCAAGGGCGCTGGTGACCCCGGTCGAGAGCGCGACGTTGGCGCCTCCGGCCAAGGCCACGTCAGTCTCCCCGCGCCGGAGGCTCTCCATTGCTTGGTGAACAGCGACCAGCGAAGAGGCGCAGGCCAAATCCAACGGCATCGCCGGCCCCTCCAAGCCCAGCGAGAACGCAACCTGGCCAACCGTCACGGGGCCGGAGGTGTTGAGATGGGCCCCGGTTCGACCGATCCTGTTGATGACGCGCCGGTACTCGCTGACTCCGAACCCCCCGTATACGCCCCCTCGGCTTCCCTTCAGGCGGTCGGGGTCGATGGCGGCATCCTCGACGGCCTGCCAACTGGTCTCAAGCAACAGCCGTTGCAGAGGGTCGATGGTCCACGCATCCTTCGGCGACACCCAGAAGAACTGGGGATCGAAGAAGTCCAAGCCATCGACGAACGAGCCCATTCGATAGGTGGGATCGCCAGCGGCCGGGTCGCCGTGGAATCCCTGCCAAGAGCCGCCGTCTTGACGGCCGTCGGTGACCGTGTTCTCCCCCGCCTCCAGCAGGCGCCAATAGGCCGACAGGTCCTCCGCTCCAGGGAATCGGCAGGCCATTCCGACGATGGCGATCTGATCTTCCTCCGACTGATCAAGCCGGGGCAGGAATACCTCGACTGTTTCGGTGGGTGCGGCCACCTCACTGGCCTGCCCGAGCTCCTTGGACAGGTGGCGGGCCAGACCGGTGGTGTTGGGATAGTTGAATATCGCCGTGTTGGACACGGTGTATTCGCCGGCGAATGCCCGGTTCAGGCGGTTGCGCAGCTCCACAACCATGAGCGAGTCCATGCCCAGATCGGCGAACGCCGCCGACGCTTCCGGCAGCTCCGGCAACCGCATGACGGACTGAAGCTCCCGCTGCAAGAACGAGACCAGAATCTCCTCCCGCTCAGCGAGCTTCGCACCTCGGAGCTGCTCCAGCACACCGTCCGCCGATTCATCGGACTCTGTCGCATCGCCGCCACCGGCCGTAAGCAGTTCTGCGAACAATGGCGAACGGGCGTAGCCGCTGCCAGACGCCACCTGCCAGTCGATCACCGCCACCATGCTCATGGTCGCGTCTTGGCGCACCAGGTGGTCGAGCGCTTTCAAGCCCAGTTCCGGGGAGATCCACCCCCTGCCCCCGGCCTCGAGATGGTCCCCGATCCGCTCCCGCTGCTCTTCGGCCTCACCAAGTCCCGACCATGCTCCCCAGGCGATTGACTGCCCAGCGAGCCCCAGTGAGCGCCGGTGGGCGGCAAGCTGATCCAAGAAGGCATTGGCGGCGGCATGATTCGACTGCCCCGCATTTCCCCGGACGCCGGCGACACTCGAGAACAAGACGAACATATCCAGATCGAGGTCTTCAGTGGCCCGATGCAGATGCCAGGCCCCCAGCATCTTCGGCCACAGCACCTCCTCGAACTTTTCCCATGTCTGGTTGGTGAGCGCACCGTCCGACAGCACGCCCACGCTGTGGATCACGCCCCCGAGCGGCGGGAGGCTGGCGTCGATCCGGCCCAACATCTGGTCGATGGCCTCTTTGTCGGTCATGTCGGCCAGCTCCACTTGCACCACCGCGCCCTGCTTACGGAGCTGGCTGATCGCCTCGACCGCTTCGGGGTCGGGGGCCCGGCGCCCGTTCAACACGATGGTCCCGGCACCCCGATCGGCCAGCCATCCGGCCACGGCAATGCCTATCCCGCCCAAGCCGCCGGTCACCAGATACGTCCGGTCGCCGCGCAGCCGTCCTGTCTCCAGCGGCGAATTGGCCAAGACTATCTTGCCGATGTGCCGGGCGGCTTGCATGTACTTCATCGCCGAGCCCGCCTCGGCCATCGACCAACGGGTATGCACCAGCGGGTTCAGATCACCCGCCGCCACCTGGTCCATGACCCGCCTGAGGGAGTCTCCTGCCTGGGTCGGATAGCTCTCCTTGAGTACGTCTAGCCGCAATATCCAGTAGGCCACGTCGGGGCGAGCCGCCGCCATCTCCTCTTCGCTGAGGATGTCCACCCGGGCCATCTCCACGAACCGCCCGCCATGGGACAAACACGACAGGCTGGCATCGATGAAGCCAAGACCGGTCGAGCTGTTCAGCACCATGTGAACCCCCTCGCCCCTCGTGGCCTCGAGGATCTCCTCGCCGAACTTGGTCTGGCGGCTGTCGAAAACATGCTTGACACCCAGCGACTTCAGATAGGCCTGCTTGGGAGCACTGGTGGTGGCGAAGAGCTCGGCGCCAATGGCCTGGGCCAACTGGACGGCGGCCATCCCAACGCCGCCGGTCGCGGAGTGGATCAGCACACGCTCACCGGCCTTCAGGTTGGCCATTGAGAAGGAGAGCTCTGCCGACACGAAGGCGGTGGGGATCGTGGCCAGTGACGCGGCGGGGATCCCTTCTGGCACCTGCACCACCATCTCTTCTCGGGTGACCGCCTCAGCCCCGAACGTCCCGACCGCTAGGCCGGCCACCCGCTCACCGACAGCGACCGACGAGACATCTGCGCCGACATCGGTGACTCGGGCGCAGAACTCCCCGCCCAGCAGGCCCTCGTCGACGACACCCAGCGCGCGGAACATGTCCCAGAAGTTGAGTCCGGCGGCCTCGACTGCCACCCGCACCTCTCGGGGCCCCAACGACGCATCCGGATGGGGTTCTGGACGGATTCCGTCGAGGTCTCCGTCGGAGGCGGGGGTCAACAGCCATTTCGCCTCCCCCGCCGGGACGGGCAGGCGGGGTCGGCCCGACACATCACCAGAGCGAGCCAGCCGAGCCGCTTGTCGCAAGCCGGCGCGATAGGCGATGTGGTTCTCTCCATCGGGATGCAGCAACTCGCTGGCGAGATCCGACAGCGGCGCCGGTCTGCTGGGATCCAAATCGATCATTCTCGATTTCAGGTGAGGGGCTTCGCGGTCCACTACCTTTCCGAACCCCCACAGCAGCGAGCCGGCAATGCCCTCAGCGGATTCGTGTTCCAGCACCACAGCCCCCCGGGTCACCAGCCAAACCCCATTGGTGGGAGTGACATCGGCGTCTCCCAGTCCCTGCACCACTGCCAAGCCGCTCATTCCGGCCCGGGTCGCATCCTCGGCCAATTGCTCGGTCGTGACATGCGCCCCTTGGGCATCCAGCGAAACGAGGTGGACGACGCCGCTGAGCGCCCCATCAGCCGAGAGGCTTTCGAACAGCAGCTTCCACGACTCCCGCCGGTTCATCGGAAGGGATGCCCGGACCACGCCGGCTTCCTGCGGCAGAGGCCCAAAGTCGGTGGCGGCGCCCTCGCCGACCAGCACCACAGTTTGGTTGTGCGCGGCCAGCTCCAACCCCAGATGCTCGGCTGTGCCAAAGGAGTCCGCGGCCAGAACCCATACACCCGCCCGCTCGCTAACTTTGGCCGGTCCCTGGGCCACGATCACCCCGCGGTCAGGCGCCTGGGCTGAGTCGGAATAGTCCACTCCCACCACTTCAGACTCAACGAAACCAGCATCGCTGAGGGCCTGCTTCCACACGGCCGGGCCGGCCAAGGCATGGTGCGGACGATAGTCGTCGGCAAACCGCCACCAGCCGTCTAGTTGCCCGAACGTCAGGTCCAGCCAGCCTTGGCCCCGCAGGTTCTCCAACGCCACCAGATGGCCCGACGGCGCCAACAGCCGTCGGCAATGGTCCAGCGTCTCGTTCAGGTAGCGGGTGGCGTGCAGAACATTGGAGGCGATTATCAGGTCGTACCTGTGGTTGTCGAAGCCCTGTTCCATGGGATCTGCTTCGATATCCAGCACCCGGTAGTCGATTGACGCCTCCGCGCCGCCAAAGCGGGCCTCTGCCTCAGCGAAGAACCCGGCGGAGATATCGGTGTAGGTGTAGTCGCAGCGCTCGGAGGGAAGCTCTGGCAGCACCGACGCCGTTGCCGAACCAGTGCCTGCCCCCACCTCCAGCACCCGCAGCCGTCTGCTTTCGGGCAAGTCGGCCAGCAGTGCGGCCACCGAGTCGCCCAGCATCCTATTGGCACCTTTGGCTACAGGCGCCTTCAGATAGAGGTCGGCGGCGCTGGGCTCGCCGCTGCTGAACAGCAGCGTCAGCGGATCGGCGTCGCCCACCAGCACATCGGCCAAGGCCCCGGCGCTTCGCCGGAACAGCCTGATCTCGGTGACCCCATGCGGGTATTGGCCCTCCATGGCGTCGGCTAGCCCCGCGGGATCGATTGACAGCACATCAGGCAAGGGGTCGTCTGAGCCCGCCATCACGGTGAACCCGTCGCCGGTCGCTTCGAGAACACCTGCCTTGGCCATCATCTCGAGCATCCGGCGGAACAGTCGCCCGTGCTCTGGAGCGACCCTCAACTGCTGGCTCAGATCATCGGGGACTACCGCTTGGCCTGCGGCGCGCACCCACCCCAGCCGGTCCAGTGCCAAACAGGCATAAGACCACGCCAGCCGTTCGAGGCCGGACAACAGCGCGGCCCGGCTTTCGGCCCCGACACCTTCTGCCGCCAGGTACTCGGAAAACTGCTCCGAGCCCACCGCAACGGCGGTCGGGCGGGGCAGGAACTCCGCCGACTGGATCCCGGGAGCGAGAGGGCGGTCTCGCCAGACAATCTCATAGAGAAGATCGTCCAAACCCCCCGCGGTCGATAACAACGCCGCTCGTGTAGCCCGCTTAACCGTGTAGCCGCTTAGTCCCCCGAGCACGGCGCCACGCCGGTCATAAAACTCCAGATCTCCGGTCAACACCTCAGGGATCCCGACTACTTCCTCCTCCGCTTCTCGCAAGCGGGCACGGCAGACCAGCTGGTCGGGCAATGGACCGGTGAGCCACAAGCGCTCCCAGCCGAAGGGCAGATAGGCCACCCCTTCCTCAAGGCTCGTCACGCTGCGAGCCTCGGCCATGACCTGGAAGCAGCCGTCGAGGAGCAACGGGTGGGCTTCGTTGCCACTTCGGTCGATGGACGCTGGAAGTGACAATTCGCCCACTGCCTCGCCTTTGGCAGCCCACAGCCCCCGCAGGGTGCGAAATGGTGTACCGAGCTCAACCCCCATGCTGGCCCGCGTGCGGTAGAACTGCGAGATGTCCTTGGGTTCCAATCCGGCCTTCAGCCCGTCCAAGTTCACTCGGTCGGCCGCTTCAGGCCCCGCGGCTTCGGTGTGAGCAAGGCCCTCCGCATGCAGCGTCCACCCGTTGTCGCCGGTGCCCCGGCTGTAGATCTCAAATCGAACCGGTGCCTTGGGATCGGCTTCGTCCAAGATGAACTTCACTTGGCGCCCTTCGGACCCCTCCCCATCGTCGGCGCCCGGCTCAGGGAAGACCATGGGGCTGTGCAGTTGGAGATCCTCGACCATGAGGGTTCCTCCGCTGCGACCCATCGGCATCGGTGGCCGGCCACTGGTATTGGCAGCCAGCGCCGACACCGCCATGGCGCCGTACAACGCCCCGGGCGTGATCACCTGGCCATACACCCGGTGGTCCTTCAGCCACGCCGGCTGGGAGGAATCCATCTCTGTCTCAAACTGGAGCTCTCCGCGAGGAGATTCATGGCGGACACCGAGCACCGGGTGCCCGGCGCTGGCGCGGCGGCGCTTCAGGGCTGCCGGCCAGTAACGCTGACGCTGGAACGGGTAGCCCGGGATCGAGATGCGGCATCGGGTCTCTCCCCCGAATTGGGCTTCGAACGAGATGTCGAGACCGGCCTCATACGCCCCGGCCACCGCATCGAGGAATCCGCAGCCGTCTTCCGGGGCCGGGGTTCGCACGGAGGGCCGCTTCATGCTCGACACCACAATCGGCTCGGCGGTGCCGGATTCCTCTGGCCACGACAGAACCGTCATGGGGCCGAGCACTGCCCCGGGGCCTACTTCGATTACAGCTTCCACCCCCAAATCGGCCAGCGCTTCCACACTTCGCCGATATTCGACCTGCTGGCGGGTCTGGCGGCGCCAATACGCCCCGTCCATTGCTCGGCCGTCTTCGAGCAGTCGGCCGGTCATGCTGCTCACCAGCGGAATCGACGGCGCACAGGGCGCGAGTTCGGAGATGAGCGCCTCTACACTGTCCAACAGCGGATCCATCATTGCGCTGTGGTAGCCGGCGCTCTTTTCCAACCGCCGAACCCGCACCTCGGCAGCCTCGAATCGCCCAAGCAATGCCTCTACATCGCAAGTCGGACCGCTCACCATCAGGTGGGCGCCGTTGTCGGCGGCAATGGACAGACGCGGATCGCCCGAAGCGGCGCATTGCTCCGCCACCGCAGCCGCCACTTCAGATGCCGTGGTGAACACCGCGGCCATCGCACCGGGCTCCGACAACTCCGACATGAACTTGCCCCGGCCAGCGGCGAACCGAAGGCCGTCTGCCAAGCTGAGCACGCCCGCGGTGTGGGATGCCGCGATCTCACCCAGGCTGTGCCCGACCACCACACTGGGTCGCAGCCCCAGGCTCGCCCACAGCGCTGTCAGCGCGCACTCCAACGCGTAAATGGCGGGCTGCGTCCAGGCCGGGTTGTCCAAGTCTCCCTCGGCGTCGGGCCTGCCAAACATCACTGCCAACAGCGAGGTGCCGCGCTCTTGTCGGAAGACCTCCTCGCATCGATCTAAAACGGCTCGCACCACAGGCTCGCTCTGATAGAGCGTCTCGCCCATCCCAACCCACTGGCTGCCCTGGCCGGTGTAGGCGAACGCCAACTTGGGAGCAGCACGAGACCCCGGCGCATCCTCGCCGGAATCCACGAACGCACTGAGCTTTTCGCGCAGCGAATCGGCATCAGTGAACACCACCCCGGCTCGATGGGAGAAGTGGCTGCGACCCACCCCAGCCGTCCAGGCCATGTCTGAAAGCAGCTCGTCGGCTGCGCCACCTGGGGAATCCAGAGCTTCTGAGTGTTCTTCAAGCCATTCCAGATAGCCTCTCGCCAGCTCTCGCAGCGCTTTGTCCGATTTGGCCGACAGGGGCAGAAGCCTGGCCGGGCGCACTAAGGCGGCCCCGTCATCCAACGCAGCCACTGCTTCGTGGTCCGAAGTGGTCGCAACGGGGCGAGGTGAACCGATCGGCCACCGTTGTTCATCAGGCTGAGCCGGTTCGCCTGCCAGCGTCCCGTAGGCCTCCACAATGACGTGGGCATTGGTGCCCGACCAGCCGAATCCGCTAACCCCGGCAATGGGCATGCGGTCGGCGCGGCGCGGCCAAGGGGTGAGCGCCGATGTCACTCGAATCGGAAGCTGGTCCCAATCGATCTCCGGTGAGGGGTTCTCAAAGTGCAGGTGCTTGGGAATCAACCCCTGCTTCATGGACAACATCACTTTGACCAGTCCGGCCACCCCGGCGGCTGGCTCCAGATGGCCCATGTTGGTCTTCACCGATCCGATAAGCAGCGGCTGATCGGCACCGCGCTCTTGGCAATAGGCCGCGGCTAAAGCGCCCAATTCGATGGGGTCGCCCACAGGAGTTCCCGTCCCGTGGGCCTCCACATAATCCACCTGCGAGGGCTGAACACCGGCTCGTGCCAACGCCTCCTCGATCACCCGCACCTGGGCATCGCCGTTGGGCACTGTCAATCCGGGGGTGGCACCATCCTGGTTCAGCGCCGACCCCCGGATGATGCCCCAGATCCGGTCGCCGTCGGCCTCGGCCTCGTTCAACCTCTTCAACACCAAGATTCCGCAGCCTTCACCCCGCACATGACCGTTGGCCGCGACATCGAATGTCTTGCACTTCCCGTCGGGGGCCAGCATCCCGGCGTTGGCTCGCATTTCGAACAGCCGGCTAGACAAGATGGCGTGTACTCCGCCAGCCAGAGCCAGATCGGCCTCCCCCCGCTGGAGCCCGGACACCGCTTGGTGTACTGCGGTCAGCGACGACGAGCAGGCGGTGTCCAGCGACATGGCGGGGCCTTGCAGCCCTAGGGCATAGGCCACCCGCCCAATGGCGGTGTTGTAGGAGGTGCCGCTCACCGAGTACAGGCTCTCTGCGGCCTCGGCGGTGGCGCTGTCGGTCGAAATCAGCGCGAGGTAGTCGTTGTTGCTGATCCCGGCATACACCCCGGTGCGGCTGCCGCGGAGTTGATCTGGGTCGATTCCCGCATCTTCCAATGCCTGCCAGGTCAATTCCAGCATCAACCGCTGCTGAGGATCCAAAAGCTGGGCTTCGACCGGTGAAATCCGGAAGAACGAGGCGTCGAACTGGTCGATGTCGTCGATGAATCCGGCGAAGCGGCAGGCATCGCTGCGAACTTCCCCTTGAAACAGCTCTCCGATCCGCCCCACACCAGAGCCGGGAACGCCCTCGGTTACGGCATTCTCGCCCGCCTCCAGCATGCGCCAGAACGACAACAGGTCACCGGCACCGGGGAATCGGCAGGCCATTCCTACAACTGCTATCGGCTCACCTGATGCCATGGTCAGATCATAGGTTGCCTCGGGCCTACGCCGATCCGTTGACATTGACCGCAACGATATCCAGGCCATGGTACTTGTGATGATGGACGGAAGAGGCGTGGTGCCGCAGGAGACGAAACGACACCTCGCCCTGCTCCGCGCCATCGGCCTCTTCGCTCAGACACGCCAGCCGATCTTCGAGATTCTCCATGTCGACCACCGCCAGAAACTCCAACTCCACTCTCGCAGCCTCAAGACGAGCCAGGATGATCAGCCGAGGCTCATCTTCAGGAGGTTGACCAGACTGCACCAGGCTCAACAGCGCCTCCTCGCCGGCGGAGCGAAGTCGCTGAGTTGAAGCCTCGTTCCAGCCAATCTGAGCGGCCAGCCCCTGAAGAAATAGATCGACTTGGGACAGCGCCGACATGCTGAACTCCACCTCCAAGCGGCTGCGACGCTGCGGGCTGCTCAGGTCCAAGAACACGGTCATCAACACCGCCGCCAGCGCCCCGACAAGCATGCCGTTGTCGAGCAGCAATCCCCACTTGTGGCCAAGCAGATCGGCGAAGATGGTCCGGTTGTCTATTCCTATGCCCAGCGAGAACGACAGCCCCACCACCAGCGCCTTTTGGGCATCCAGCCCGTCCTGCACGACGGTGCGAACCCCGCTGACGAAGAGCAGCGCGACAGCCGTAATGATGTAGGCGACCAAGACCGGGCTGGGTAGGGTGAGCAGTAAGGCGGTCAGCTTGGGCAGGAAGGCCAGCGCCAGCAGCGTGCCGCCGATGACGTACCCGATTCGGCGGGCCGCCACGCCGGTGAAGCCGATAAACGACAAGCTGCTGCCGGAGTAGACAGAGTTTGGAGGGGTTCCGAACATCCCGGCGGCGACGATGCCGAGTCCGTTGGTGTTGAGCGAGCCCTGAACCAACCGGAAGTCGGGCACCCGGGGCGTGCGCCACGAGACCTGTTGAATGGCCACGCTGTCGCTGACGTTCTTGACCCCGCCGGCCAGCGTAACCACCACGAACGCGGGCAGAAGCGACCAAAAGCTCGCCCCCGGGGTGAAGTCGAATCCGGGGAACCCTCTTACATCTGGTATGCCGACCCATGCAGCCTCGGCCACCAGGCTGATCTCATAGGCGCCGAACAGCGCAGCGGCCGCGCTGCCGGCGACGAACCCGATGAGCGGCGACCATAACCGCCACACCCCGTACGCCCGCAAGAAGAGCAGGGTGGACACCACCAGAGTCGCCAAGGCGATGGTTGGCCCCGCGGCCGCGGGCGCGCCGGAGGGGACGTCGTCCAGTCGGTCGAGCCCCACCGGCAAGATTGCGGCCGCGATCAGCATCAACACCGTGCCTGTGACCACCGGTGTGATCACCCGGCGCAAGAACGGCAGCCAAAATGCCAGCACGAGATAGAACAGCGAGGCCATCACGGTGAGGCTTGCCAGCATCTCCGGCCCCCCTTCGGCCAGCGCCAGCACTGAGATGGCAATGAAGTTCGAAGTAGGGCCCATGAGCAAGATGTGCCCGGCGCCGAATCGCCGGAACCGAGTGGCCTGCAATGCGGTCAACGCCCCGGCGATGATCAGGGCCGCGAACAGCGCCCATGATAAGTAATCGGCATCTTGGCCTCCGGCTCGGACAGTGATGACCACAAACGACACGATCGGCGCCAGCGCCAGCACCACCCCCTGAAGCCCGGCTACGACAGTGATGCCAAGAGGGCAGTGCTCATCAGGCTCGTATCGAATGGCGTCGCTCATAAGTGGCTCCATCTGGGCATTCCGTAATCTAGTGCTCATCCCTTTTGCAGAACCGGTTGATGGTCTCCACCGAATGGAATCAACTCGACAGGATGAACTAGTGGTGTGTCTTGGGTTCGCGGGGATCTCACGCAAGCGAATCGTCAAAGCCACATGAGAAGCCTGCCGGCTGCCCAGGCACCGGCGGGCAGGGTCACCTGCCGGTGAACTTCGCCTTGCCAGGACCTTTCTCGAAATAGCTCGCCACACCGACACGAGCGTCTTCGGTGGCAAAACATGAGGCGAAAGCCTCGATCTCCACTTCCAGCGCATCGTCCAGGGGCAGGGAGCAGCCATCCAAAACAGCCCGTTTGGCGATGGACATGGCCGCCGGCCCCCGGGCGTATCCGGCCGCCAGTTTGAGCGCCTCGTCGTATACCTCGTCGTCGGGGAATACTGCCGAGGCCAGCCCTATAGACACCGCCTCCTCGGGCCACACATTGCGCCCGCTGTAGATCAGTTCTTTGGCCCTTGTGATGCCCACCAGACGGCTCAGCCTCTGGGTTCCTCCCGCGCCGGGGATGATCCCCAATTTGACCTCTGGAAAGCCCAGCACAGCCCCCTGGCCGACCAATCGGAACTCTGAGGCCATGGCCAGCTCGCACCCGCCGCCCAAAGCGTAACCGTTCACGGCGCTAATGGTGATCTGAGGCAAAAGCTCGAAGGCCCTGAACAGCGTGTTGAACCTCCTCGAAAGGTCGCGGGCCCCGCTCACATCCAAACCGTCAAGCAGGTCAATGTCTGCGCCTAAGGAGAACACCCTCGGACCACCCCAGACGACTACGGCCCGTATGTCGGCTCGCTCCGACAACTCGCCCACCGCCTTATGAAAATCTGTCAACAGCTTCGCGCTGAGCGAGTTTCTCTTTGGGTTGTCCAACCGCAGCGTTGCCACACCCTCGGCAGCACCGGTTTCTATCCTGACCAACTCACCCACTGCTGCTCTCCTTTCACCAGATCACGCCAACTCTAAGCGGTCAGACCGCCGTCAACTCGCAGCACACATCCTGTTATGGCACTGGCACCGGGGCCGCACAAGAAGCGGACTGCCTCGGCAACCTCACTCGGAGTGCCCGCACGGCGCAGCGCAGTACGGGTCCGCAATTGCTTGCGATCCGCTTCATCGGAAAGCGCATCGCCACCGTCTTCTATGTGTCCAGGCGCCACCGCGTTCACCAGCACATCATGAGGCGCGAACTCGACAGCCAATGACCGCACCAAGCCCTCTAGTGCCGCTGAAGATGCGCAGAAGGCCGCATGCCCGGGGTAGCCCGCCACCGACGCCGCCGAACCCACAAACACCACTCGTCCATAGCCCTGTTCGCACAACTCGGGAAGGAACTCCTGTGCCAGCCAGAACGCCCCTGAGAGGCTTGCGTCGACGGTGCTCTGCCACTGCTGTGGGGACAAGTCCTGCGAGGGGCCCGACTCCGCCAAAGGGGGGACAGCGACAACGCACAGAGGCAAACCGAATCGTGCGGTGCTCATCTCCTTGAAGATTCTCAAAGAACCCGGATCCAGCCCATCAAGCTCGTAGTCCGCCACCTTGCAACCAGAATCAGCAAGCTCTGCCACCAGGTCGCTGTGGGAGGAAACACCGGGAGGGTACCCGAATGACACCGGGTGTCCTGCGGTGGCCAGCGAGCGCACGACTGCGGTGCCGATACCGCTCGTTCCCCAAGCAACAACTGCCGGCACTTGCGCAGCCGGACGGGTTCTCATACTCACACCGGCTCTCTCACACCGGCTCTTGGTGTACGGCTGCTGACTCTCCGCAGTCCACGTTGAGAATCGTGCCGGTCACATAGGAACTGTGCGGCCCGACAAGCCAGGCGATGGCCGCAGCCACCTCTTCGAGATCGGCCATCCGACCTAGCGGGCTGCGGTCTACTAGAGCCTGCCTCGTCTGGGCCAGCATGTCGGCCATGGGCGAAACGACCATGCCCGGGGCCACGACATTGATGCGGACATTGCGGCGACCCACTTCTCGTGCCAGCGAATAGAGCGCCGCGTTCATCGCCCCCTTGGTAGCGGCGTAGGCCACCTGTCCTGGATCGCCTCGTTCTCCTCGCAGTGAGCTAACCCAGACGATCGAACCCCTCCTCTGAGACAGCATCGAGGGCACGAGAGCCTTTGTGACCGCCAAGGGCCCCAAGAAGTTGACGGCGAGCATCTGTTCGACCGCCTCGATCGTCAATTCGGCCAGCAGCGCCACCTGGTGAACACCCGACGCGATAACCAGACCATCGCAATCCCAACCCGCCTCATGCAGCCAGCTTTCGATTGCCTCCCCAATATCGGGAGAGGTTATGTCTGCTCGAAGGCTGGCGACGCCAGCAGCCGACAACTGCTCCGGGAGTTCGCTTCTTCCGACGCCAAGCACGTTCCACTCTGGGGCAAGCGCCTGGCAAACCCCCGCTCCAATTGCGCCTGTCGCCCCGACCACGACGCATGAGGGTCTGGCCTCATCGGCGGTCATGACCCCGCAGACTCGTA
>JAPYOG010000156.1 GCA_028278785.1 Candidatus Poriferisocius anaerobius
CCACCAGCGGGTACAGGCTGAAGACGGCCGACAACACGGCGGTCATCGCTCCCGCGGCGCCGATCCACCATCCGGCGACCAAGCCCCGCCGGCGGCCCAGGCGGGCCATGCGGCGAGACAGCGGAACGGCGGCAGCCATGCTTCCGATCGACATCGAGCCCGCAGCCAGGGTGGCCAGCGTCGCGCTGCCGGTTATCTCCTCGGCGAGCACCGCCGAGGCCGCGAACGCCGACCCCATGGCCATCGTCGTGGGAATCACCGAACTCATCGTCACCGCGATCGTGCGGCGCTGGACCGCGGCCCGCTCATAGGTCTGGGCGGGCACGTCAGCCGTCATGGGCTGGCGAATGTCATGTTGCCGAGAGCTCTTGCGGGATGCAGGCCACCGGCCGACGCTATACCCAACCGGGGCGATCGGATAACTTGCCGAAGACATGGAAGTCGGATTCATCGGGCTGGGCAACATCGGCGGTCCCTGCGCCAAGCACCTCCTCGACGCCGGCCATCGTGTGACCGTGTTCGACGTCCGCGAAGACGCCGTCGAGCGGTTCGCCCGACTCGGTGCCCGCACGGCACGATCGCCGGCCGGGGTGGCTGAGGAGGCTGCCGGCGTGTTCCTGTCGCTGCCGACGCCCGCGGCCGCTCATGAGGTGGTGGCCGGCGAGGGAGGGCTGCTCGATTCGGCCCGTCCGGGTCTGGTGGTGGTGGACCTCTCCACCAACTCGGTGGGCACGGCCCGCGCCCTGTTCGAGCAGTGCCGCCAGGCCGAGGTCGACTACCTCGACTGCCCGGCGTCGGGTGGAGCGTGGGCCGCCGAGCGCGGCGATCTCGCCCTGATGCCCTCGGGTGACGAGTCCGCCTTCGATCGGGTGCGCGACACGCTGGTGTGTTTCGGCAAGGACGACACGCAGTGGCTGGGGCCGTCGGGGACCGGCACGCTCATGAAGCTCATCAACAACCAGGTCTTCCTGGTGGCTACGCAGGTCTTCGGTGAGGGATACCTGATGGCGGCCAAGGCCGGGCTGGACGTGTCCCTATTCCTTGCGACGTTGAGGGGCAGCTCGGCGGGCATGTACATGCCGCTGGCCGACATGATCGTCAAGCGCCAGTGGGAGTCGTCCAGCTACGACCTCTCCCTGGCGGAGAAGGATCTGCGGCTGGCTCTGGAGTCCGCGGCCGAGATCGGAACACCGATGCCGCTCACCGAAGCGGCCCACGGGGTGCTGGCCCGTTCGGTGGAGGCGGGCTTGGGCGGCAAGTTCTTCATCGGCGCCATGGAGACCCTGGAGGCCGACGCCGGCTTCACGGCCGCGGTCCCGCCGGCAATGGAAGCCCAATGACGGTCCAGCTCCGGATCCCGGACTTGAGCAGCTACGAGACGTTCGTCGACGGCTTCCCCCACGACGCTTTCGTGCAGTTGCGCGAGCACGCGCCGGTGTGGTGGCACGAGCCGACCGATCGCACTCCCGACGGTGAGGGGTTCTGGTGCGTGAGCACCCACGAGCTGGTCGTCGAGGTGTTCCGCAGCCCCCGGACCTACTCGTCGCACACCGGCGGCGACCGGCCCTACGGGGGCACCATGATCAACGACATGGAGATGAGCGGGAAGCTCCTCAACATGATGGACGACCCCCGCCACCAGCGCATCCGCCAGCTCGTCAGCAAGGGGTTCACTCCCAAGCGGATAGCCCGCCTCAGGAGCGATCTCGAGGCCATCGCCGAACGGACGCTGGATGCAGTGGCTCCGCAACCGGGAGGGCGGGGGAGTTGCGACATCGTGGTCGACGTCGCCGCCGAGTTGCCGCTCCAGGCCGTCTGCCTGTTGCTGGGCGCCCCCGGCGAGGATCGCCACGCGCTGTGCGAATGGGTCGACATCACGTCATCGGACTTCAGTGACGAGGTTCCGTCGTCGGTGCGGTCGGAGGCCAGCGCCCATCTGTTCCAGTACGGCCAGCGGCTGATCCGGGCCCGCACCACCGAGCCCCGCGACGTCCTGCTGTCCGTGGTGATCCACGGGGAGCTGCCCGACCAGAACCCGTCCCGCCTCGACAAGACCGAGGTGGCCATGTTCTGGAGCCTGCTGTTCACCGCCGGGGCGGAGACCACCCGCAAGGCGATCGCCACCGGCATCTGGGAACTCTCGAAGTCGCCCGAGCAGCTTGAGGCTCTCCGAGCCGACCGGTCCCTCATGCCGACGGCCGTCGAGGAGATCGTCCGCTGGACGACGCCCTCGGTGTACAAGCGCCGCACTGCGACCTGCGACACCGTCCTCGGAGGGCAGCGGATCCGGGCCGGGGAGAAGGTGGTCGTGTGGGAGATGTCGGCCAACCGCGACGCGGCGGTCTTCGACGAACCGTTCGAGTTCCGCATCGACCGGGCCCCGAACAACCACGTCGGGTTCGGCCATGGACCCCACTTCTGCCTGGGGGCCAACCTGGCCCGTTTGGAGATCGACGTGATGCTCAACGCCGTCCTGGACCGCTGGCACCACATCGAGGCCACCGGCGACCCCACCTATACCCGCACGAACCGGCTGTCGGGACTGCGGATCCTGCCCGTCGCCTTCGCCGACATCGCGCCGGCGGCCGACTAGACAACAGCGAATGGACACAGCCCGCAACGGCGAGATCGAGATCGCCTACGAGACCTTCGGCACGGACGGAGATCCTGCGCTGATACTGCTCCACGGCCTCGGTTCGAGCATGCTCGTGTGGCCGGAGGAGATGTGCGCCGGATTCGTTGATCGCGGCTTCTACGTGCTGCGGATGGACCACCGCGACTCGGGGCTGTCCACGGTGCTGCCCGACGGTGCCCGCTACACGCTCGGAGATATGGCCAGCGATGCGATGGCGGTGCTCGATGCCGCCGGATGCGACTGGGCCATCGTGTGCGGCTACTCGCTCGGCGGGATGGTGGCGCAGGCCGCGGCGGCGGCCTGCGGTGAGCGGGTGGCGGGGCTGGTCTCCATCTCGTCGCACACCGGCGAGGCTGGGGTCGGTGACCCCACACCCGAAGCCCTGGCCGCACTCACCGCCCCGCCTGCTTCGACCATCGAGGCCCAGATCGAAGCTGACCTGGCCGGCTACCGGATCTGGTCCAGTCCCGATTGGCGCAACGAGCAGGCCGAGCGGGAGTACCTGGAGCGCAGCTACCGGCGGGCGTGGCATCCCGGCGCGTCCGAGCGCCAGTTCAAGGCCGCGGCCCGGAGCGGCAGTCGGGCCGACGCGCTGCGAAGCCTCGATGTTCCCACCTTGGTGATCCACGGAAGTGCCGATCCGCTGATCACCCCCGACGCAGGCCGCCGTACCGCCGAGCTGGTGCCGGGCGCCGAGTACGTGGAGATCGAGGGGATGGGCCACGATCTGCCGCCCCAGGTGTGGGCCCCGATAATCAGCGGCGTCACCGCCCTGTCGGCTCGCATCGCTTGGTAGGCAACAGAGGAAGGAGACTCCCATGGGGCCGTTGACAGGAATCCG
>JAPYOG010000157.1 GCA_028278785.1 Candidatus Poriferisocius anaerobius
GCCCGAGACCATCGAGGTGGGGGTGAACCTGTTGTGGCTCAGGCCGGGCCGGGTGGGCGGCGCCGAGGACTATGCGGTCAGGCTGCTCTCGGCCATCCCAGCCGGCGGGCCGGTGCGGCTGACGGTGTTCGCGCCGCGGGGGTTCTCGGAGCGCCATCCGCCGCTGTCCGAGCGCCACGAAGTGGTGGCGCCGTCGGCGGGCAAAAGCCGACTGCTGCGGGTTCTTGTCGAGAACACCTGGCTGGCCCGCCAATGCCGCCGCCGGCGCCTCGACGTGGTCCACCACTTCGGGGGCACCATACCGCTTGTCGGCATGAGGCCGGCACTGGTCACCATCCACGATGTGCAGCCGCTGGACCATCCAAAGCGGTTCGGCCTGGTGAAGCGGCTGTACTTGAGGGCAATGCTGCCCTGGGCGGCGCGTCGGGCCGAGGCGGTGGTGACCGTGAGCGAGTTCTGCCGACGCCGGATAGCGGACCGCTTGGGGGTGGGGCCCGACCGGGTGGCGGTGGTGCCCGCTCCGGTGGACGCGGGCGCCGGCGCCCAGGAGAAGCCGCTGGCCGCTGCCGCGCCGGACTTGTCGCAGCCGTTCGTGCTGTATCCGGCAGTGGCCCACCCCCACAAGAACCACGAGGTGCTGTTGCGGGCGCTGGCCCGGCTGGCGGCTGAGGGGGAGGATGTGGTGCTGGTGGCCACGGGCGCCCGGGGACCGCTTGACGCTGATCTGGACGGGCTGGCCGAGGAGCTTGGGGTGGGCAACCGCTGGCACCGCCTGGGCCGCATGAACCGCCCCGTGCTGGACGGGCTGATGCGGCTGGCGACGGCGGTGGTTTTCCCGTCGCGCTATGAGGGCTACGGCTTGCCGGTGGTCGAGGCCATGGCCCGGGGCTGCCCGGTGGTGGCGGCCGACGCCGGGGCGCTGTCGGAGGTGGTGGGGTCGGGCGGCCTTCTCGTCGCCCCCGATGACGATGCTGGGTGGGCCGACGCCATCGCCGTGCTGCTGCGCGGCGACGAGCGCCGGGAGACGCTGGTCGAGGCCGGAGCGGCCAGGGTCGCAGAGCTGGCCGAGCTCGATCCCGCCGCCGAGCTGTGCGCCCTCTACGCCCGAACAGCCCGATGACCGACCGCTCGCACAACCCGAGCCCACAGAGCCCTCCAGCGGGGGGTCTGCCAGCCGGGGATCCTCCAGCCGGGGGCCCTCCAGCGGGGGATCCCCCGGCCGAGAGGCTTGCAATCCTGGTGCTTTGTCCTCACTATGAGCCCGACACGGCCCCCACCGGGGAGGTGATGGCCGGGCTGTGCCGGCGGTGGACGGCGCGCGGCCATCGGGTGGAGGTAATCACCAGCCTTCCGTGGTATGCCGCCCACGCGGTGGCCGACGGGTGGAGGGGGCGACTGGTGCGCACCCAGCCGGAGGTGTGGGGCCGGATAAGGCGCTGGCATCCTCTTCCCGCCGACAAAAGGCGGCTGGCGGCCAGAGCGGCGTCGTTCGCCGGGTTCACCGCTCTGGCCGGCGCCGATGCGGTGATGGCAGCAGGCCGCTGCGACGTGGTGTTCGCCATGTCGCCGCCGATCACCCTGGGCGCTGCGGGATGGGCGGCGGCGCTGCGGGGGCGGCTGCCGATGGTGTTCAACGTGCAAGACGTGTTCCCCGACGCCGCGCTGGAAACCGGAGTGCTCAAGAATGGCAGGGCGGCGGCAGCGGCCGGCCGCCTCGAGCGCTGGCTGTACCGGCGCGCCGCGGCGGTGACGGTGCTGTCGGAGGGGATGGCCGCCAATGTGCGGGCCAAGCTCGACGCAGGCGCCGATCCCGGAAAAGTGGTGGTCATACCCAACGCCGCCGATGCGGGGCGCATCAAGCCGTCGGACCGCGACAACCGGTATCGAGCAGAGCTGGGGCCGGGCGTCGGCCCCGACGCCACAGTGGTGATGTACGCCGGCAACCTGGGCCACTCCCAGCCCGTGGAACTGGTGGTGCGGGCCGCCGAGCGGTTCGCCCGCCAAGGCCGGGACGACGTGCATTTCGTGGTCAACGGAGACGGGGTGCAGCGGCCTTCGGTGGCGGCCGCGGCCGACCGGCTGGAGAACCTGCACCTGGTGGGCTGGCAGCCCCCCGAGCGCCTGGGAGAGGTGCTGGCCTCCGCCGATCTGCACTTGGTGCTTCTGCGGGCCGGGCTGGGCTCGTCCAGCGTGCCCTCCAAGGTGTACTCGGTGCTGGCCGCGGGCCGGGCTGTGCTGGCCTCCGTCGACCGGGGCAGCGAGGTGGATCGCCTGTTGGCCGGGGCCGGGGCCGGTCGCACGGTGGCGCCCGGCGACGTCGACGGCTTCTGCGCCGCACTCGCCGAGATGGTGGCCGACCCCGGGGGTTTGCGCGAGATGGGCCGCCGGGGCCGGGCCTGCGCCGAGGGGCTGGCCGGACCCGAGCAGGCGGCCGACCAGTACTTGGGGCTGTTCTCCCGGTTGATGCGCTGATCGCGCAATCGGCCCTGTTCTCCCGGTTGATGCGCTGATCGCGCAATCGGGGCTGTTCTCCCGGTTGATGCGCTGATCGCGCAATCGGGGCTGTAGCCTGGTTAGTCGTGGCAAGAGCCTCTGGTTCCAGAAAGGTGGCGCGGGCGGCGTCGATGAGCGGGGTCGGTCAGCGGCGCCGGATCATCGGATTCCCCGCCTTGGTGGTGCTGATCATCCTCATCGGCTCTGCGGTGGTGGCCGTCGCCTACGTGCAGCGCGATGCCGAGTCCCGCCCCGGCCTCACAGATCACTGGCATTCCGCCTACACGGTGTGGGACTGCACCGACGGCGAGGGCGGCGCCCATCAGCCCATATTCGAGGGCCGCCGCAACTCCCAGGGCTATCCGTATGATCCCGAGGGCATCCACTCCCACTCCGACGGGATAATCCACATCCACCCGTTCACCGCCAACGCCGCCGGCGAGGACGCCACCATGTCGAAGTTCTTCGAGTCGATGTTCGTGACCATGGACCAAAACGGCATAACCGCCAGCGAGTTCGGGGTGATCAGCGCGGTGGGAGCGGAATGCGACGGGCAGCCGGCGGTGGTGCAGATCGTGCGCTGGTCCAACGCCCTTGCCGCATCGGCGGCAATACCCGACGAGCGCGTCTACGAGGATTTCGGCGATGTACGGTTCAAAAAGGACGGCGAGGCGTTCACCATCGCCCTGGCGCCCCGCGATGGGGAAGTGCCGCTGCCGCCCAGCGTCGACAATCTCCTCGGGGTGTCTCCCGCGCTGGTAGCCGATTTGTCCCAGCCGGAGGGACCGGTTGAATTCGACGACAGCCTCGATGCAGACGTCCCCGGGGTCAGGCTGGAAGAAGACGGATAGGCCCAAAAGGCCGGCATGGACGCATTAGTTCTGGTCGGGGGCCTCGGCACCCGGCTGCGGCCGCTGACGCTGACCCGTCCCAAGCAGATGCTGCCGGTGGTGGACAGGCCCATGATCGAGCATGTGGTGGGGAGGCTGGGCGCCCATGGCGTTACCCGGGCGGTGCTTTCACTGGGCTACCGTCCCGATGTCTTCGAGTCGGCCTATCCCGATGGCCGCTGCGCCGGGGTGGAGCTGTTCTACGCGGTCGAGCCCGAGCCGCTGGACACCGCAGGCGCCATTGCTTTCGCCGCCCGCAGCGCCGGCGTCGCAGACACGTTCATCGCCATGAACGGCGACGTGTTCAGCGACTTCCCCCTGCTCGACCTGATCCACGCCCACAACGCGAGCGGCGCGGCTGCAACCATCGCCCTCACCCCGGTGGCCGACCCCTCCCGCTACGGGGTGGTGGTGTGCGACCCCGATGGCCGGGTCCGGGCTTTCGTGGAGAAGCCACCCGCTGAGCAGGCGCCCAGCCGGTGGATCAATGCCGGGATGTACGTTGTCGATCCCTCGGTGATCGACTTGATTCCCCGAGACCGCCCCGTGTCCATGGAGAGGGAGACTTTCCCCACTCTAGTGGAGCAGGGCCGGCTCCACGCGATGGCCCATGACGGCTTTTGGATCGACGCCGGAACCCCTGCGGCCTATCTGGAGGTCCAGATGGCCGTGGCCGACGGCACCCACATCCATCCCACCGCCAAAATCGCCCCCGGTGCCCGGATAGCCAACTCGGTGATAATGGACCACGCCGAAGTTGCCGCTGGCGCCCGAGTGGAAGACGCCGTGCTGTTGCCCCACAGCTCGGTGGAGGCCAACGCCGACGTCAAAAGGGCCATCATCAGCCCCGACCACCACATCGCCGTCTAGCGGGTGTCGCCGTCTAGCGGGTGTCGCCGTCTCAAGCGGGCCGCCGTCTAGCGGGTGTGGCCCGCGGGCTAGCGGAACAGGTCTTCGCTTGGTGCTCGGATCAGGTCGGCTTGGATGCTGCCCGGGCCCAGCCAGGCCGGATGGGCGCCGCGGATGACGGCCACGGGGACGCCTTGGGCTTTGCCCATGACCATCTCGGCGGCGGCGGCCAACTCGTCGGCGATGGCCACCTCGGTCGCCTGAAGCTGCCTGCCTGACGCGTCGGGAGTCCCCCTCAGGTCGAGGATGGGCCGCACCCCGGCTGAGCCTATGGCCACATCGGCAACCCCCCGCCGCCAGGGACGGCCGAAGGTGTCCGACACGATCACGCCCACCTCCACGCCTGCTCGTGCCTTGATCCCCGCGCGGATGCGCCGGGCTGAGCGGTCGGGGTCGTCGGGCAGGAGCGCCGCACGGCCGGCCGCCACATTCGACCGGTCGACTCCGGCGTTGGCGCAGACGAAACCGTGCTTGGTCTCGCTGATCACCAGGTCATCCCTCCGCCGCAGCACCCGCACCGACTCCTGCTCGACCACCGACTTATGGGACAGGGGGTCGTCGGGGTCCACAACCGCCATGGCCCCCTCGGCCTTCGACACGATCTTCTGGGTGACGACGACCACATCGCCGTCGGCCAGGTCGGCTGCACCCGCTATCAGGTCCGCCAAGTCGTCGCCCTCTTGGATTTCCGCCAGCCCCTCCACGCCGAAGATCTCAAGCCTCATCCCGTCAGGCCCCGGTGCAGCTCAAGATCTCAAGCCTCATCCCGTCAGGCCCCGGTGCAGCCTAAGACGATGCGGGCCAGCTCAGCGGCGGACTCGACTCCATCCATCACGGTGGGGGCTACCACGCAGGACATTCCCACGGCCTCCACCTCCCCGGCCAGGCCGGCGTCGACCTCGTCGATCACCAGAGTGGCGGCCACGTCTCGATAAAGCCGGGCCACCCCGACAGCCGAGCACTCGTGGCCCAGCTCCCGCATGAGGCGGTCGGCGGGTCCCTTCAGCGCAGCCCCGCCCACGATGGGCGACACGGCCACCACCGAGCCCCGGCGGGCGGCCACCGCCTGCCTCACCCCGGACACCCCCAGCACCGGGCCGATGGACACGATGGGGTTGGAGGGGGCGATGACGATGCACCGGGCTGCGGCTAGGCGCCCGACG
>JAPYOG010000158.1 GCA_028278785.1 Candidatus Poriferisocius anaerobius
GTACACATCACCATCACCGACAGCACCCCCTGACCCAGCCCGGGACAATCCCACCCGCTTCCCGGCACGCCCAGGTTTTAGGGCACAGAGGTGCCTGCCGTTCTCAAATCTGAAAAGCAGCCCTTCAGGGCTGGTCGAGGCGTTGGCGCAGGGCTTCGAGTTCGGCTTCGGCGGTCTGACGGGCGGCGGTTTCGGCTTGGACCCGGTCGGCTAGATCATCGTGGTCTGGCAGCCAGGTTCGCGTTGGCGGGTGGTAGAGGCGCGGTCGGGCTTTTCGTACAGGTCTGTTCTGAAGGTGTTGGGCGAGGCGATTTCCAGCGCAAACGAAGGCGCGGCACCCGCTTCCCAGACTTTGTAGGTTCCCTTGTTCTCCTGCATTGCGGCGTCCACCCCGAACGCCACGGCCACGTCCGGGGCCACCACCACGCGAGGATTGCCCTCGCGGTAGTAGATGTTGATGTCGCAGCACACCCAAGCATCGGGGCGGTGTTCGCCCAGCCAGCCCCGCAGCGCCACGACCAACTCCATGCGCCGCCGTGTTTGCATATCGCCCTCGGGCATGTGAGGCCCCTCTGGGTAATAGACGTCGGCTCCCGGTCGGCGATCCGCCAACATGCTCATCGGAGCGAATTCCTGAACACGCCGGCCAACCTAACAGCGCTCCGACACTGCCTCAACCCAAATTTACTGGATTGGCATTTCCTTCTCATGGAGCATGCCTCCACAACAAGGGGGGAACCTCAGTTCGTCCCGCCTGCCGAATTGATTGGGCCGGTTAGGCAATGGCGGACGGTTCGCCTGCTAGTCTGGTTTTGGCATCCGGCACGGTCCGGAGACAGTTTTGAGCATGCGAGGAGTTCTGGCTATGGCGGGTTTTGTGTTTTTGTTGAGGCGTTTTGGTGCGGCGTTGTTGGCGGTTGTGCTGTTGGCGGCGGTGCTGGTGCAGGCGTCGTTGGCGGTGCTGCCGGCTGAGAGGGCCGACGCGCAGCAGTCGCAGGAGATACTGTTCCTGCCCGATCCCTATGTGGTGTTCGTTGAGGAGGGTTCGACTGGGACGGTGCGGTTGACGTTGAACCAGGCGGTGGCGTCGGAGACGGCTGTGGTCACGGCCACGTCTTCGGATACTGCCCATTTCTTGGTGGATCACCCGGATTTTTTGCATATGGGCAGGTATGTGGTGAGCTGTGAGCACATCGAGGAGCGCACTGTGCTTGAAAGGGGCTTCCTGGTGCCGCCGGCGGAGCGATATCGTAGCACCACGTGGGAGGTGTCGGGTTGCCGGCAGGTGGATAGCTGCGACGATCCGGATGCTTTTGATCATTGCGGCCCGGTTCAGGGGCGGCTGGTGCAGACCCGGTTCGTGGAGTGGCCCCAGGACTCGGCTCCGGTGTACACCCAGCCGGGGGCTTCGATCGACTTCACTTTCGACGAGCAGGACTGGGCGGGCTATGTCTCGGCTGCGGATCCTGAGCTTCACAAGGGCTGGCGGGAGGTGAAGATCCACTCGCAGCTCACCGGCAGGGTGCCGGGGACGACAACGCCGCAACTCGCCCTCGGCCGCGACCGCGTGTTCGACCTGACGTTCACCTCCACCGACAGCAGCCTCGAGTTCCAGACGGTCAAGGTCGTCATCACTCCTCCCACGGTAGGGGGAGTCAAGTATCCCAGGTTCTCGACGGGCGCGATCGAGTTGGGCGAGGGCGGCGAGGCGACGTATCGGGTGACCAACCCGAGGGTCCCGCGACCGGGGGAGACGCTGACCGTCACCCCGACGCTGGCGGAGGGGTCGGGGATCACGTTCGACCCGCCGAGCGTTTCGTGGACCTCGGTGGACGACTACGACGAGGTTCGCACCATCACGGTGCGCGCCGGCCACGACGCCGACAAGGACGACGAGAAGTTCGTGATCCGCCACCAATTCAGCGACCCCTGGGGCGGCGGCAACAATCTGGGCGTCATGTCGGGCAAGGTGATCGATGACGACAACATCGACTTCACTTTGCACCAAGTGGGCGGTGCCGAGATCGAGAGCCTGGCGCTCAACAGCGCTGCCGGGTCCACCAAGTCCTATGAGATCAGGGTCAACCAGCCTCCGGTGGCTTGCGCCGACCGGCTGTATCCCGACCTGTGCCACGAGGTTCTGCGCATCAAAGCCCAGAGGGCGACCAGCTCGAGGTGGGTGCCAACCGACGGGGTGGTCACCCAGGTGTCGTTCACCTTGAACGGCAGGACGGTGACCAAGCCGGCCTGCGAGTGGTATCAGCCCAGGATCACAAGACTGCGCCGGGAGCGCCAGAGCGCCGGCCAGAGCACGGCGGGTCTTACCTGCGAGAAACAGGTTGTCTACGACAGGGCGCCGTTCAGCTTGACGGTGAACGGGCAGGAGGGCTACGAGTTCGCCCACCGCGTCACCCCGGACAACTGGGACCAGCCCGTCCGGGTGACCCTGGCGATGGTGTCGGAGATCGGCGGCACCGGCACCTACTACGTGTCGAACGGCCTGACCCGTTACCACGACCCCTCCGTCCACCACACGCTGGGCGTCAACTACTCGCCGACCGCGCCGCTGAGCATCGCCGGCGACACCGTCATCGACGGCCTCGACCAGCCGCAGGACCAGGATTCGCCTGACCAGCCTGATGAGAAGGTGGGCCTGTCGGGGTCATCCGATGCGGTGGTCGACGCGCCCGGCCACACGGTCGACCCGGCCGTGGTCGCGAAGGTGCGCGAGCTCGCCGCGCAGACCCAGCACGGCACCGCGCACGTGAACCGCTGGAACCGCGTCCTCGTGGCGTTCGGCGAGCACGATGGCACCGGTGTGAGCGGCGGGCCGATGTCTTTGGCAGAGGCAGAGCAGATGGCCGCCAAACACTCCAGTCCCGTATGGGACGAGGTGGTCGCCGAGCTCACAGCACTCGAAGCCCCGCCACCGCAGGCCCAAGACGCCCCCGCCGACCCGCCACAACAACAGCGCCAGAAACAGCA
>JAPYOG010000159.1 GCA_028278785.1 Candidatus Poriferisocius anaerobius
ACGCCGAGGTGAGGTTCGCCCCCGAACTGCACACCGAGGCCGGGCTGAGCCTGGACGAGGTGGTGGCGGCGGTGGTGGCGGGCTTCGAAGCGGGCAGCGCCAACCGCAACATCCGCATCGGCACGCTGCTCACCGCCATGCGCACCGCGGCTCGCTCGCTGGAGATCGCGCAGCTTGCCATCCGCCATCGGGACCGGGGCGTGGTCGGATTCGACATCGCCGGGGCCGAGGCCGGCAACCCGCCCACCCGCCACCTCGACGCCTTCCATCTGATCCAGCGGGAGAACTTCCACTTCACCATCCACGCCGGGGAGGCCTACGGCCCGCCGTCCATCTGGGAGGCGGTGCAGTACTGCGGCACCGAGCGGCTGGGCCACGGAGTCCGCATCGTCGACGACATCGGCTTCACGGCCGAGGGAACCCCCAAGCTGGGCCGCCTGGCCGCCTTCGTGCGAGACCGGCGCATCCCGCTGGAGTTGTGCCCCACGTCCAACGTCCACACCGGGGCGGCGGCGTCCATCGCCGAGCACCCCATCAAATTGCTGAGCGACCTGCGGTTCAGGATCACGGTCAACACCGACAACCGCCTGATGAGCGCCACCTCCATGACCCAAGAGGTGATGCAGCTAGTGGACGGGTTCGACTTCGGCTGGGCCGACATCCGCTGGCTGACCATCAACGCCATGAAAAGCGCTTTCATCCCCTTCGACGAACGGCTGGAGATCATAAACAAGGTCCTAAAGCCCGCTTACGCACCCATCGCGTTGTGACCGTGGGCACCATCGACACCGTCGGGCTCGACGCCGAGGGGAGAGCCCCGTGATCGACACCGTCGGGCTAGACGCGGATGACACCTTGTGGCACAACGAGTCGATCTTCGCCGACTACGAGCAGCGGATGGCCGACCTGGTGGCGCGCTACCTGCCCGATGTGGACTTCCACCAGCGGCTCATCGAACTGGAGCGCCACAACGTGGCGATATTCGGCTACGGCATCAAGGGCTTCGTGCTGTCGATGATCGAGACCGCCATCGAGGCCACAGAGGGCCGGATCACCGCTCAGGAGATCCACGCCATCGTGGGCTGGGCCAAAGAGATGCATGCCCATCCCGTGGAACTGCTCGACGGGGTGGACGACGCTATCGAGGAGTTGGAGCACCGCTACCGCCTGGTGCTCATCACCAAGGGCGACCTGTGGAACCAGGAGACCAAGATCGCCGCCTCCGGGCTGGCCGACCGGTTCGACGCCGTGGAGATCGTGGCCGAGAAGGACGAAGCCACCTACTCCCGCCTGCTTGAGCGCCACGACATCGACATCGACCGGTTCGTGATGGTGGGCAACTCGGTGCGCTCCGACATCGAGCCCGTCGTCGCCCTCGGAGGCCGGGGCGTCCACATCCCCTACCACCTCACCTGGGACCTGGAGCACGCCACCATCTCCCCCCACGCAAACTGGGTGGAGCTCTCCGACATCCGCCAACTCCCCCCCTGGCTGGCCTCCCAGTAGCGGGCACAGCATCGCGAGGCAGACCACCCTGGGAGAGGCTGCTCTGTCGGCTATAGGGGATGCCGCCAAAAAATAACCTTCCAAGTCTCGTATTGCATAGTGGATTTTCAAGGATAAAATGACTTGATGCCGCTGATCGATCGTCCGCTGGATGCCCAGAAACTCCGCGAGGCAATTTCCCGCTCACCTGTGACCCTCCTTACCGGACCTCGGCAAGCGGGAAAGTCCACCCTGGCCCGCCAGACCATCGCGTCATCGCCGCCAGCATTCTTCGACCTAGAGGACCATCGCGACCTTGCCCGTTTGGCCGAGCCGACACTGGCGCTGCGCGACACCGGCGAGTCAATTGTCATCGACGAAGCCCAGCGAATGCCCGAGTTGTTCCCGGTGCTTCGGGTACTGGTGGACGAGAACCGCCGGCCGGGCCGCTTTGTCGTGCTCGGCAGCGCGTCGCCCGACCTCACCGGATTGGGGTCGGAGTCATTGGCCGGTCGGGTCACCTTTGTCGAGTTAGGGGGCCTGCGGCTCTCCGATATCGGCGCACAGCGTCTCGACGACCTCTGGCTGCGAGGCGGGCTGCCCGAGTCGTTGGCCGCCCCGACCAACGAGGCATCGAACCGCTGGCGCTGCGACTACATCTCCACGTTCCTCGAGCGCGATCTCGCCAATCTCGGCTTCCGCTTCCCGGCCACCACAATGCGGAGATTCTGGACGATGCTGGCCCACTTCCACGGCCAGACCTGGAACGGCGCCCGAATCGCCAGGTCGATCGACGTGTCGGAATCCACCGTGAGGCGCTACATCGACGCGCTCACCGACGCCCTGGTCGTCCGCCAGCTTCCTCCCTGGTTCGCCAACGTCTCAAAGCGCCAAGTCAAGTCGCCCCGTGTCTACATCCGCGACTCCGGCCTGCTGCACTCGCTTTTGGGCATCGCCGCCATGGTCGACCTTGAGCGCTCGCCGATGCTCGGCACCAGCTGGGAGGGCATGATCCTTGAGCAGCTTCTGACCAGGCTCGCCCCGGCCCACCCCTCCTACTGGTCTACCCACGGGGGCGCAGAACTCGATCTAAGGCTGGAGATCGACGGACAAGTCCTCGGATTCGAGATCAAGCGCACCACCCGCCCGTCAGCCTCGAAATCGATGCACAGCGCTCTGACCGACTTGGACCTCGACCACCTGTTCGTCGTACACGCCGGCCCCCACACCTTCCCCCTCACCGACCACATTACCGCTGTCAGCGCCACCCAACTCCTCACCGGACACGACCCGTTCGCCAGCATCCGCCAACCGTCGGATCGGCTGGTCGACCGCCAAAGAAGCCCGTAATGCTGCGGGCAAAACACTCCCCCAAGCGAACGCCCCCAAGCGAACGCCCCCAAGCCAGACGTGGGCATTGGCGCCTCAGCGGGAGCGGCCCCCGAGGCGGTCGGTGCTGGGGTCGAAGGTGGGGAGCTGGTGTTGCACGGCGCCCTGGTGGGCGGTCAGCTCGTGGTACACCATCGCCTCCGCCTCCTCCCATGTGGTGGCCCGGGGCGGGTCCAAGTCTCGGTTGTAGGGCTGGTCGAACACGATCACGGTTCGGCCCTCTTCCCGGAGGGCCTCGACGTTGTGGGGGGCGTCTTCGATGTAGACGTGGGCGTCAACCGCGGTCTTGCCGCCCACGAAGCACAGGTCGCGGTAGGGGATCTTGGCCTTGTCGAGCCACTCTGCGGTGTCGCCGGCGGCGATGGCGTGGTCCCAGTTGGTGTAGAGCCGGTGGGTGATGATGCATCCGATGCCCCGCCACCGCCCGCCGGTGGTAGGCCTCGAAGTCGCCGTCCTCAAAGCCCCACTCCTGGTATCCCCACCCGCACTCCAGGGTCAGAGACTCCTCGGAGACGCCCTTTTCTTGGGCCACGATCTTGCGGAAGGCCACGGTGTGCTGGGCGCACACCCCGTCGAGGTCGACGCCGAGCACGAACGGTCCCGAGCTCATCTTGCCTTGGGATGCCAGACGGTCTTGGTCTCGCAGAAGGCGTCGATGAGATAGGGGCTCTGGGCGGCTTCATCGGCCCACTGCCGCTCGGCGGACGACGCGCTCACCACTCGGGTGATGGTGGCCGCGGCTGAACGGGCCGCAGCCGCGGCCTGCTCAGGGTCGCAGCCGGTGAGGTCCAGCGAATCCACCGCCGCATGGCCGGCCAGCGGGGGCACCAGCTCGTCACGTCGACCGGTGACGATGTTGACCACCCCAGCGGGGATATCGCTCAGCGCCAGGGTCTCGGCCAGGGTGACGGCGACGAGGGGAGAGCGCTCGGAGGCCAGCACCACCGCAGAGTTGCCCGACACGATCACCGGGGCCAGCCGCGACACCAGAGGGAGCAGGGGCGGCTCGTCGGGGGCCACCATCCCCACCACGCCGGCAGGCTCGGGCACGCTGAGGTTGAAATAGGGGCCGGCAACCGGGTTGGCCCCGCCCAGCACGGTGGGGAACTTGTCGGCCCAGCCCGCGTACCACACCCAGCGGTCGATGGCCGCGGCGGTCTCCGCGGCGGCGGCTGCCTGCGAGCACCCATCGGCTGCCCGGAGCACCTCGGCGCAGAACTCGTCGCGGCGCGACTCCATCACCTCGGCCACCCGGTACAGGATCTGCCCCCGGTTGTAGGCGGTGCGTCCGGCCCAGCCGCCCTGGGCCGACCGGGCGGCAGCCACCGCGTCCCGGACGTCTTTGCGCGATCCCCGAACCGCGTGGGCCAAGAGCTCTCCCCCGGCACCGACCACCGGGTACGACCGGCCCGACTCGGAGCGCTCGAACGCCCCGCCGACAAACTGCTTGTAGGTCTTGTTCACCGCCAGCCGGCTGCTCATGCCGCTGCTCATGCCACCAGCTCCGCATAGGGCAGAAGGCCGGCTCGGCCGCCTTCGCGTCCGTAGCCGCTCTCCCGGTAGCCCCCGAACGGGCTGGCCGGGTCGAACCGGTTGAAGGTGTTGGCCCACACAACGCCGGCCTGCATCTGATCGGCCATCCACAAGATGCGCGATCCCTTCTCAGTCCAGACGCCGGCCGAAAGCCCGTACGGCGTGTTGTTGGCCTTGGCCACCGCCTCCTCCGCGGTGCGGAAGGTGAGCACCGACAGCACCGGGCCGAAGATCTCCTCCCGGGCGATGCGGTGTGCGGTGGACACGTTTGTGAACAACGCGGGCGGGTGGAAAAACCCCCGCTCGGGCAGCACGCACGGCGGCGTGTACAGTTCGGCGCCCTCGGCCACGCCGGAGGCCACCAGCTCGGCGATGCGGTCGAGCTGGGCCTGCGAGTTGATGGCCCCGATGTCGGTGTTCTTGTCCAGCGGGTCGCCCACCCGCAGGGTGTCCATGCGCCGCTGGAGCCTGCCCACCACGGCGTCGGCCACCGTCTCCTGCACCAGCAGGCGAGAACCGGCACAGCACACCTGACCCCCGTTGAAGTAGATGCCGTTGACGATGCCCTCGGTCACCTGGTCCAAAGCGGCATCGTCGAAAACGATGTTGGCTGCCTTGCCCCCCAGCTCCAGGGTGAGGCGCTTGTCGGTCCCGGCGAGCTCGGCGCCGATCATCCGGCCCACCTCGGTCGATCCGGTGAACGCCACCTTGTCAACACCCGGATGGGCAACCAGGGCAGCCCCGGTGGCGTCGTCACCGGTGACGACGTTGACCACTCCGGGGGGAAGCTCGGCATCTCGGAGCACCTCGGCCAACAGCAGCGCGGTGAGCGGGGTGGTGGGCGCCGGTTTGAGCACTGCGGTGTTACCGCAGGCCAGCGCGGGGGCCAGCTTCCAAGCCGCCATCAGCAGGGGGAAGTTCCACGGGATGACCTGGGCGGCAACCCCCAGGGGTGCGGCACGGCGTCCGCTGAAGGCGTAGTCGAGCTTGTCGGCCCAACCGGCGTAGTGGAAGAAATGGGCCGCGGCCAGCGGGACGTCGAGATCGCGGGACTCCCGAATCGGCTTGCCCCCGTCCATGGTCTCCAAGACGGCGAACTCGCGTGACCGCTCCTGGAGCAGGCGGGCCACCCGGTACAGATATTTGGCCCGCTGCGCGCCGGGCAAATCCCGCCATCCCCCCTCCCAGGCAAAACGAGCCGCGACCACGGCCCGGTCCACGTCGGCGGCATCGGCCACGCTCACCTCGGCCAGCGCTTCCCCGGTGGCTGGGTTGACGGTAGGGGCTAGCTGCCCGGAGGCTGCTTCCAGCATCTCGCCCCCTATGAACAGGCCGTACTGCGCGCCCAGGCGCACCGGGGCGGTGGACTCGGGGGCGGGGGCGTAGTCGAGGCTGAAATCCCCGACCGGTTCCACTTGGCGGCCCGGTGCTGAGAAGTCAGTCAACGCTGAAATCCTCCCGCCGCTGATAGCGGCCGTCGCGCAGCTTGGCCCGCTGCATGAGCACGTCGTTGAGCAGGCTGGACGCCCCCAGACGGAATCTCTGCGGAGTCAGCCACTCCGGTCCGAGGGTTTCGCCCACGATCACCATGTAGTGCCAGGCCTGTTTCGCGGTGCGGATGCCCCCCGCCAGTTTGAGGCCCACCACCCGCCCGGTTTGCTCGGCCATATCCCGGATGGCCTCAGCCATGCACAGGGCGGTGGGCGGGGTGGCCGAGGCGCCGATCTTGCCGGTGGAGGTCTTGATGAAGTCGGCCCCGGCCACCATGGCCAGCATGGACGCCCGCCTGATCTGGTCGAACGAGCCC
>JAPYOG010000016.1 GCA_028278785.1 Candidatus Poriferisocius anaerobius
GGCTGCGGAGGCGGGGTTCGCGCTCGCCTATCTCGGCACCGAGACGCTCTTGTCCGACGACGAGAACCGTCTGCGCCCGATGCCGCTTACCGCTGATAGCTGGGCCACTGTCATAGCGGGGGCGCATTCCGAGCGCTTCGAGGGCGCCGCACCCCAAGACGGCATCGGGTTGCACATCACCACCTCGGCCCAGCTGGCAAGCGACGGGAGGCTGCTCGGGGCGATGGGCGACTTCGCTCGGCTGGCGATGCGCGCCGAGCTGCTCAATCGCCGCCTGCGGCTGGCCGATGAGATCAACGCACAAACGGCCCGGTCTGCCCATAGCCGCATGGCCCGCAAGCGCGCCCGCTCCATGTTGGATTCTGTCTCGGCGCCCCAGCGCCGGCATGCCGAGGCGCCTGTCCACGGCTCGGCTCTGATGGCCGCGCTGGAGCGGATCGGCCGCCACAGCAGCATCGAGTTCACGGAGCCTCGTCGCCCGGCGGAAGCGCCGCCCCTGACGTTGGAGGAGGTGGTGGGGGCGTCGGGCCTGCGGGCCCGTCGGGTGCGCCTGAGGGCCGAAGACCGGTGGTGGAGCTCTGACAGCGGCGCGCTCTTGGGATATCGGGGCGACAGCGGCGAACCCGTCGCACTGCTGCCCGGCATGCGCGGCTATCGGGCCATGGGCGCCGACGGACGCGCCGAGCGGGTGAGCGCTGGTTCTGCGCGGGACTGGTCCGACACTGCCTGGGCCTTCTACCCCAAGCTGCGCGACGACCGGCCCATCAAAGTGCGCGACCTGCTGCGAATGGCGCGGCGCGGCGCAGGCGGCGACCTGTCCAGGTTCGCCGTGGCCGGGCTGCTCACGGCCTTGTTGGCCCAGGCCCCCGCCATCGCGTTGGCCTCGCTCACCGACTGGGCGCTGCCGTTCGCCCGCGCCGACGCCGTCACCGCGATCTTGGTGACGCTGGGGGTGCTCGGTATCGCCGGGATGGTGCTGGCGGTGTTCGGGGGCGCCATGTTCACGCGCGTCGAGGCCCGGGTGGGCGCCCGCCTCAGCGCGGCGGCGTGGGACCGGCTGCTGGCGCTTCCGCTGCCGTTCTTTCGCGACGCTGTGGCGGGCGAGCTGGCCGTGCGCATGGCCACGTTCCAGCACCTGCGCGACCTGATCTCGGGCACCGTCGCCAGCGTGGTGGCATCCGCGGTGTTCTTGCTGCCCACATTGGGCGTGCTGTTCCTCTACGACGCGGTGCTGGCCGCCACCGCAGTGGCGATGACGGCGCTGGCCTTGGCGGTCACCGTCGGGCTGGGCCTGGCCCAGATCCCCCACCAGCGCCGCTGGCATGCCTCGGTGCGCACCCTGTCGGGGCGCCTGTTCCAGTTCATCGGCGGGATCTCCAAGATCCGCGCCTGCGGGGCCGAGTCGGCGGTGTTCGCCTCGTGGGCCGAGTCCTACCGCAACAAGCAGCTTGCCGAGATACGCGGCTCGCGCTTCAACGAGCATCTGGCGGCGTTCGGCGCCGCGTTCCCCTTCGGGTTCGCTGCGGTGTTGTGCGCTGTGTCCATAGGCCGGGGCGACAGCATCACCGCAGGCGACTTCGTGGTGGTGCTCACCGCCTCATTCACCCTGTACGCCGCAGTGGCCGGCTTGGGCCGGATGGTCGACGCCCTGGCCGAGGCGTTCACCTCCTACGAGCAGATAGCCCCGGTGCTCGCCGCGGTGCCCGAGCGGGGTGAGGCGGCGCTGACCCCTGTCGACCTCGAGGGCGAGGTGGTGGTGGATCAAGTGAGCTTCCGCTATGGCGCCGATGCTCCGCTTGTGCTCGACAAGGTGACGATCTCGGCTCGCCGCTGCGAGTTTGTGGCCATCGTGGGGGCGTCGGGTTCGGGCAAGAGCACGCTGGTGCGGCTGATGCTGGGGCTCGATGTGCCCGAGCGGGGCGCGGTGTACTTCGACGACCGCGACCTGCGCCATCTGGACGCGGGCTCGGTGCGCCGCCAGATCGGCGTCGTCCCCCAGGAGTGCGGGCTCCAGCCGGGGAGCTTGGCGGAGAACATCATCGGCATGGCCGACGATCTGACCCTCGACGACGCGTGGTCGGCTGCCCGGCTGGCCGCGGTGGACGCCGACATCGCCGAGATGCCGATGCAGATGATGACCCAGGTGGGCGACCGGGCCAGCATCTTCTCGGGCGGCCAGATCCAGCGCATCCGCATTGCCGCCGCGCTGGTTCGCAAGCCGCGCATCGTGATCTTCGACGAGGCGACGAGCTGGCTGGATGCCCCGAGCCAAGCAGAGGTGATGGGCGGGATCGAGAGGCTGGACATCACCCGCATCGTGATCGCGCACCGCCTGTCCACGATCCGGCGAGCGGGGCGGATATACGTGCTCGACGCGGGCTCAGGGGAGGCAGTGGTCGAGCCATCCCATCAGGGCCACGCTAACGCCCGAATTGCTGTACGCTAACGTCTGATTCTGCAAGCATTTCCCGCAAACAGGTGCGGGAAATGCTTGGTCGCCATGGCATTGCTCCCAGCCGGGCGCTGGGGCAGAACTTCGTTGTCGACCACAACACCATCGCGGGCGTTGTTCGGGCAGCGGAGCTGCTGCCAGGGTGCTCGGTGGTGGAGATCGGTCCGGGGCTGGGGTCGCTCACCGCAGCCTTGGCCGACGAGGCGGAGCATGTGCTGGCCGTTGAGGCCGATCGCCATCTTCTGGCACCGTTGCGGGAGGTTGTGAGCGCGCCGAATGTGGAGATCGTCCACGCCGACGCCACCAACCCCGAGTGGCGGGCCAAACTCGGCCCTAGCGAGCGGCGGTGGGCGTTGGTGTCCAACCTGCCCTACAACATCGCGGTGCCGCTGCTGCTAGATCTGCTCGACACCGAGCCCCGGATCGAGGCATTCACGGTGA
>JAPYOG010000160.1 GCA_028278785.1 Candidatus Poriferisocius anaerobius
CGGGGTGAGCGGGCTGCCGTCGCCGTCGGTGACCGCCACCGCCACCAGCCGCCCGCCCCCGGTGCGGTGCAGGTCGCCCACCAGGGCGCACTCGGCACAGAGCGTGAGACCGTAGGAGGCGTTCTCCACGTTGCACCCCGAGACCAACCGGCCGTCATCGACCAGCCCGGCGGCCCCCACCGACAGGTTTGAATACGGGGCATAGGCCCCGGCGGCGGCCCTGCGGGCGGCGGCCCACAGATCATCCCACGAGACAGGCTGTTCAGTGCTCATCTGGTCTCATGCCTGCTATTTGCTCCGGTGGAAGGGCTGGCCCGCGGCCGCCGGTGGGACCGAACGGCCCACCGCCCCGGCCACCACCACCAGCGTGACCGCGAACGGCAGGGCCTGGAGGAACTCGCTGGGAATCTCGAACCCGCTCACCTCCACCCCGAGGAACTGAAGGCGGGTGCCCAGCGCCCGGGAGAACCCGAACAGCAGCGCCCCGCCGAACGCCCCCCACGGGGTCCATTTGCCGAAGATCAGCGCGGCCAGGGCGATGAATCCTGCGGCGTTGGTCATGTTGTCCTCGAACCGGGTTTGCGACTCCATGGAGAACCAGGCCCCGGCCAGTCCGGCGATGAGCCCGCCCAAGATCACCGACTGATAGCGGATCCGCACCACGTTGACTCCCAGTGTCTCCGCCGCGTGGGGGTTCTCGCCACAAGATCGCACCCGCAGCCCCCACGGCGTGCGGAACATCACAAGCCAGGTGCCGATCACCACCAGGTACATCATCCAATATATGGGCTTGCCCCGGAACATCTGGTCGCCGATAACCGGGATTTCCGCCAGCAGGGGCAAGCCGAACTCAGAGGTTCCCACTCCGGTGGTGATGCCGGTCTTGACGATCACCTCGGAGCGCAAGAAGCCGGTCAGCCCCAGGGCGAACAGGTTGATCACCACCCCGGCCACAATCTGGTTGACGCCGAAGCGGATGGACAGCACGGCAAGAAGAGAGGCCACCAGCCCGCCGGCCAGTACCGAGACGAGGATGGAGAACCACAGCCATCCGGTGGACTGGGCGTCTCCGATGGTGGCGTAGGCCATGTAGCCGATGCCGGCGCCGGCCAGCATGGTGCCCTCGATGCCGATGTTGATGATGCCCGAGCGTTCGCACCAAAGACCGGTGGTCGCCCCCAACGCTAGCGGGGTGGCCAGCACCAGCGACTCGTTGAACAGGTTGATGACGTTGGTGCTGGGGTTGTCGGACAGCGCCAGGCTGAGCACCAGCACGAGTGGGATCAGCGCCACCGCGCTCAATAGCCGGGCCGGGCCAGCCCATCCTCGGACCTCGGGCGGCGCGAATCCCAGCACCGCAGTGAGCAGGAGCAGCACGCCGATGGAGATCACCCACGTCGGGGGATGGAATCCGATTCCGGCCGGGTCGGGTGGCGGTTCGAAGTTGAACTTCCGGCTGGTGCCGCTGATGGCCGGGGCCACTCCGGCGATCAGGGCAACGCCCAAGAGTCCGAACACCAGGCCGGTCACCGACTGGCGATCCAGACCAACCCGCCCTGAGGCGCCGGCTGCGCCCGCGGCCTGCTCGACCACGCTCACACCGCCCCCTCGATGGATGTGGCCTGGAACGGACTCTGGGCCGATTCCCGCACCCGGAACAGGTAGCGGACGATGGCGTCAGCGGCCACGAACAACAGCACTAGTGCCTGAATGATCCGCACCACGTCGATGGACACGTCGGCCTCCTGCTGCATGAGCGGCGCCCCCGACAGCATTGACCCCCAGACAAGCGCGGCGGCGATGATGGCCACCGGGTTGGTGCGGGCCAGCAAGGCGATGGCGATGCCGTCGAAGCCCATCAGAAAGAACGTGCCCGGCTGGAAGGCGCCGTTGGTGCCGGAGACCTCCGAGGCTGCCGCCAAGCCGGCGAACGCTCCCGATGCGGCCATCGCGATCACGATCACCCGGTTCACGTTGATGCCCGCGTAGTGGGAGGCATGGGGATTCAGCCCCACGGTGCCCACTTCGAATCCGAACGTGGTGCGGTTTAGCACGAAAGCCACCACGAAGCACACGCCCAGCAAGGCGAACAGCCCGACGTGGAGAACGGGCTGGCTGGCTGCCAGCTCGGGCAGCACCGCGGTGTCGGAGATGGGGTCGGTGCGGGGAACGGTGCTCTCGGTGTCCCGCAGCACCACCGGATCGCGGGAGTTCACCATCCAGCGGACCCCGAACAGCACCAGGGAGTTGAGCATGATGGTGCTGATCACCTCGTGGGCCCCGGTCTTGGTTCGCAGCACGCCGGGAATCCCGCCCCATATGGCGCCCCCCAGCGTGCCGGCGATGAGAATCAGCGGGATGGCCGCGATGCCGGGCAGGTCGGACATCCATGACAGCGCCCCCACATAGGCCGCGGTGACCCCGCCGGCCAGCAGCTGTCCCTCGGCGCCTATGTTGAACAACCCGGCTCGGAAGGCGAAGGCCAGGGCCAGAGCCGACCCGATGAAAGGCACCGACCGGGCCACCGACCCCGCGATCTCGTCGCCCCCGCCCACCATGCCCCGCGACAGCGCCCAGTAGGCAGCGAAGGGGTTGACCCCGATGATGGAGATCAACACGCCGCCGACCACGAACGACAACAAGATGGCGTAGAGCGACACGTACAGCGGTTGGAGCCGCCACGCCTCGGTGAGCAGGCGGTGGACTTGGCCGGCCGCCCGGCTGATGCCGGCGTTGGGGCTTCTGGCACCGTTCACGGCCGGCCTCCGGCGGCGCCCGTGGCTGCGCCGTTCACGACTTGCCCCCCGTCGTACCAGTGGCCATGAGCAGGCCGAGCTCCTCTCGGGTGGCGTCGGCTGCGTCCACCGTTCCGGCCAGCCGGCCCCGGTAGAGCACGCCGATTCGGTCGGACAGCGACAAGATCTCGTCCAGCTCGGCCGACACCAACAGCACCGCCACCCCTCGGTCGCGCAGTTCGATGATCTTGCGGTGTATGAACTCGATGGAGCCCACGTCGAGGCCCCGGGTGGGCTGGGCCACGATCAGCGCCTTGAGGTTGCCGGTCAGCTCTCGGGCCACGATCACCTTCTGCTGGTTACCGCCCGACAGCGTGTCGATGATGGCGTCGACCCCGGGGGTGCGGATGTCGAACTGCTGGACCAGATCGCGGGCTTCGGTATTGACGGCCGCGGTGTTGCGCACCCCGCGTCGTGAGAACTCGCGGTGGTGGTAGCGGTTCAACACCAGATTGTCGGCGATGGTGTACTGGGCCACCACCCCGTGCTTGCTGCGGTTCTCGGGCACATGCGCCACGCCCAACTCGTTGATCCGGCGCGGACTCCAGTCGGTGGTCTGCGTGCCCAGCATCTCCACCCGCCCCCCGGTTGCGGGTCGCATCCCGCAGATGGTCTCCACCAGCTCCCGCTGGCCGTTGCCCTCCACGCCGGCGATGCCGAAGATCTCTCCCGCCCTTACCTCCACGTCCAGCCCCGCAACCGTCTCCACTCCCCGGTCGTCTTGCGAGCGCAGGCCCTGCACCCGGATGACCGGCGCCCCTGGATCGGCCTCGGCCTTGTCCACTCTGAACACCACGTCTCGGCCCACCATCAAGTTGGCCAGCGACTGCTGGGTGGCGCCCTCTGCTGTGGCGGTGCCCACCACCCGGCCGGCCCGCAGCACGGTGATGCGATCGGCCACGGCCAGCACCTCGCGCAGCTTGTGGGTGATGAAGATGATGGACTTGCCCTGGTCGGTGAGGCTTTCCACCACCCCGAAGAAGTCGTCCACCTCACCGGGGGTGAGCACCGCTGTGGGCTCGTCGAGGATCAAGATGTCGGCGTCGCGGAACAGGGCCTTGACCAGCTCGACTCGCTGCTGCTCGCCCACCGACAGGTCGCCCACGATGGCATCGGGGTCCACGGCCAGCCCGTAGCGCTCGGCCAGGGCGTCGATCCGGCGGCGGGCGGTGTCGAGATCCAAGAACGCCCCCTTGGTGGTCTCGTTGCCCAGGATGATGTTCTCGGCCACGGTGAACACCGGGATGAGCTGGAAGTGCTGGTGTACCATGCCGATGCCCTGGGCGATGGCCTCGCCCGAGTCTTGGAAGCTCACTTGTTCGCCGCGCACCCTGATGGTGCCGCTGTCGGGGCGGTAGAGCCCGAAAACCATGTTCATCAGGGTGCTCTTGCCAGCGCCGTTCTCTCCCAGAAGGCAGTGGATCTCGCCCTGGTTGAGGGTCAGGCTTATGCCGTCGTTGGCCACCACCCCCGGAAAGGTCTTGGTGATGCCCTGCACCTCCAGCACCGTGCATCCGCTTGCTTGAGCCATGCGCCGCCCAGGCTACGCCAAACCAAGCCTGCCGGATGCGAAAGGCGGCGGCTGAATCCGCTCAGCCACCGCCCTTGCCGTTGTCGGTTGCGGTGGCAGTCAGTCGCAGAGGGAGCCCCCGCCCAGGAACAGGCCGTCGATGCTGCACACCCCGGTGGTGATGCTGCCGTCGGCCAGGCCGGCCCTCACACGCTCCACGTTGGCGGCCGCCTCTGGGCTGACGGCGGCGTCGTGGAATGGGGCGTAGGTGATGCCCAGGTTCTCGGCCGTCATCTCGAACACGCCGCCGGCGAAGCTGCCATCGATGGCGGCGCCGATGTTGCGGAACACCGAGAGATCCACCCGCTTTATGGCCGAGCTGGCCAGGTACTCCGATCCGGGGGCCTCGCCGCCGTTGAAGGTGGTGTAGTACTCGTCCTGGTCCACGCCGATGGCCCAGGCGCCGGCCTCAGCGGCGGCTTTGATCCCGCCTGAGCCGGTGGGACCGCCGGCGCCGAAGACCACGTCGACGCCGTCGCCGATGAACTGCTGGGCGTCAGAAGCGCCTTTGGCCGGATCGGCGAAGCTCTCGTTGTAAACCGACAGCACTTGGATGTCGGGGTCGATGTACTTGGCGCCGGCCTCATAGCTGTTCACGAACTTCACCACCGGGGGCACGTCCTCGCGCCCGGCCACCACGCCGACCACGCCCGATTCGCTCAGGGAGGCGGCCAGGGCCCCGGCGATGAATCCGCCCTCATGTTCGTTGAACAGCGCGCCCACGTAGTTGGCGGGATACTCGTCGTGGAATTGGTCGACGCCGATGTAGTCGATTCCGGGGTTCTCCTCGGCCGCCAGCATGGTGTCGGTGCCGAGCAGGAAGCCCACGGTGATGAGCAGGTCGGGGTTCTCGCCGGCCGAAGTGCTCAGGTTGGCCGCGTAGTCCGCCTCCGACGCGGTTTCGATCACGCTGAAGTCCTCGATGCCGAAGCACTCAGTGGCGCCGATCATGCCCTCATAGGCGAACTGGTTGAACGTGCCATCGTCCACCTTGCCGATGTCGGTCACCATGTTCACCCGGAAGCCGTCGGGTGCCTGAATGCCATCCCACGCCTCGCATTCCTCTTCCAGCCCCAGAAAAGCAGCCGCAGGTGTCTCAGCGTCCCCATCGTCGTCGTTGCCGCAGCTTGCCGCCACCAAGGCCAGGCAAAGCAGCAGAGCAAACAAGGCCATGAATCTCTTGTGCATCTGAACCCCTCCGTCTGATGTCGATCTGATGTCGATCTGATGTCGATGATTCGGCTCACGAGGCTACCCCACCGCGCTGACAACCCGAGTGTTGAACCAACGCAGATTGCCGAGCCTGCGCCAAGCCTGCGAGTTCATGGCGGGGCTACCTTTGGCACCTCGTCGAACTGCTGAAACGGGGCATGCGGTGGCGGTTGCGGGCGATGAGGCGGTAGGCGGAGCGGGCTAGCGGGCTGACTGGCCCCAGGGTGAGCAGGCGGCCCAGAGCGGGCCAGGGGGCGGGCATGGCCCTCAGCGCCTCGGCTATGCATTGGTGCTCGTCGGAGCGGGTGCCGTCGGGGTCTATCCACCAGGCTGAGCGGGCTGCGTCCTCCACGCTGAGCCCGAGGGCGTCCAGGTCTGCCTGCTGGGAGGGGACTACCCGGTAGTCGTCGCTCAGGCGGCGCTTGGCCCAGAGGGCCGTGGTGGTGCAGAACCCGCAGTCGCCGTCGTAGACAAGCGTGCCCGAGTGCAGGGGCGGAGCGGGAGGGTGGGGCTCATATTTTTCTTTTTCGCCCGTGGGCACCGGGGAAAATCCCGGCTCAGCTGTTTCGCCCGGCATTGGGCTTTCGCCCGTGGTTGGCCTTCTTGCGCCGCGCTCGGGCCTTGCGTTTTTGGGTGCGCTTCGACATTCGAACCTCCGCGTCTCTTCCAAGACTACCGGTTGCCGCTACCGTGAACGATCCGTGGAGCGCTTCGGTTTCGTCGGTTTGCCCAACTCTGGCAAGTCCTCTCTCTACAACGCCCTAGTCGGGTCAGCGGTGCTGGCCGCGCCCTATGCGTTCGCCACCACCAGCTCCAACGTGGGTGTGGCCAAGGTTGTCGATCCCCGTCTCGACGCCATCGCCCGCCTCAGCGGCTCACGCACGGTGACCCCGGCCAGCGTGCAGTTCACCGACATCGGCGGCCTGGTG
>JAPYOG010000161.1 GCA_028278785.1 Candidatus Poriferisocius anaerobius
ACGTGGCGGCTCAGGCCACCACCCTGGGCAAGCGCTTCGCCAACTACGGCGAGGAGGCGTGGGCGGCCATGGATCGGTTTGAAGACCTGCTGAGCCGTTACTGGCTGAGGGGGCTCAAAGGCCCCGTCGGCACCCAGCAAGACCAGCTTGATCTGTTTCTCGGCGATGAGGGCAAAGTGGCAGACCTGGAGCAAAGCATGGCCGCCAATCTGGGATTCGACGACACGATGGGCAGCGTGGGGCAGGTGTATCCCCGGTCGCTGGACTATGACGTGGTGTCTGCGCTTGTGCAGGCGTCATCGGCCCCGGCCAATCTGGCCCGCACCATTCGTCTCATGGCCGGCCACGGTTTGATCTCCGAGGGATTCCAGGCCGGGCAGGTGGGCTCGTCGGCCATGCCCGGCAAGCGCAATGCCCGCACATCTGAGCGCATCTGCGGGCTCTCCGCAGTGGTGCAGGGCTACGCCGACATGGTCTCCTCCCTGGTGGGCGACCAGTGGAATGAGGGCGACGTGAGCTGCTCAGTGGTTCGCCGCGTGGCCCTGCCCGGAGCTTTCCTGGCTCTCGACGGCCAGCTTGAGGCGGTGCTGGTGGTGCTCGATGAGCTTGTGGTGTTCGAAGACGCGATCGCCGCGGAGCTGGCTGGCAACCTGCCGATGCTCACCGCCACCCGGGTGCTGATGGCCTCGGTGGCCGCCGGGGCGGGCCGGGAAGAGGCCCATCGCATCATCTCTGAGCACGTCCCCAAGGGAGACGGGTTCTTCTCGGCCATAGCCAATGACGAGAGATTGCCGATATCGGCTGTCGACGTCGATCAGATCAAGAGCCGGCCCTTGGCGCTGACCGGGGCGGCCGCAAGCCAAGCCCGTAATTTTGCGGCACAGGCTCAAAAGCTGGCCGCCCGAAATCCCAACGCTGCCGCCCACCAACCGGAGTCGATCCTATGAGCACCAAGAACATCGATCTGCCCCCCGTTCACTCCGGCAAGGTGCGCGACATCTTCGACGCCGGCGACGGTCGGCTCTTGATGATCGCGTCCGACCGCATCTCGGCGTTCGACGTGGTGATGGACGAGCCTGTCCCCGAGAAAGGGCGGGTGCTGACCGGCATGTCGGCCTATTGGTTCGAGGCCCTGGCCGACGTGCTGCCCAGCCACCTCATCTCCACCGATGTGGCCGACTTCCCCCCCGAGGCCCAGGTGGACGGGGTGGCCGGGCGGACGATGCTGTGCCAACGGGCCGAGATGCTGCCCATCGAGTGCATCGTGCGGGGATACATCAGCGGCTCGGCCTGGAAGGAGTACAAGAGCCAGGGCACCATGCACAGCCAGCGGCTGCCCGCGGGACTCCGGGAGTCCGACAAACTGCCCGAGCCGGTGTTCACACCCTCCACCAAGGCCGAGTCCGGCCACGACGAGAACATCTCCTACGATCATGCGGTGGAGCTGGTGGGCGCCGAGTTGGCCGAGCAGGCCCGGTCGGCGTCGCTGGAGCTGTATCGCCGGGCTTCGGAGGCCGCCGCGTCGAAGGGCATCATCATCGCCGACACCAAGTTCGAGATGGGCCTGGTGGACGGCGTCCTGGTGGTGGCCGACGAGGTGCTGACCCCCGACTCCTCCCGCTTCTGGCCGGTGGACGGGTGGGTGCCTGGGGCCACCCCGCCGTCGTACGACAAACAGCCGGTGCGCGACTACCTCAGCACGCTGGACTGGGACAAGCAGTACCCGCCGCCGCCGCTGCCCGAAGAGGTGGTTCTGGCCAGCGCAGATCGCTATGTGAGTGCCTATGAGATCATAACCGGCCGCAGCTTCGCTGGGTGGCCAGGCGGTTCATGAGCCAGGCGTTCGATGCGGCGGTTGAGGTCAGCCTCCGGGATGGGATAGCCGATCCGGAGGGTCTGACTATCGAGCGAGCCCTGCCCGCGCTGGGTTTCAGCGGGGTGAGCGGCGTTCGAGTGGGGAAATGCCTGCGCTTTGTGGTGGAAGCCTCAGACGAAGCCGAAGCCCGTCGACAAGTGGAGGCCATGTGCGAGCGCCTTCTGGCCAATCCGGTTATTGAAGACGTGGACATTTCTCTGAGCCCGGCGCCATGACAATTCCGGATGTGTGTTCCGTCTGCGAGCGCCGATGACCGCCAAAGTGGGCGTCGTCGTGTTTCCCGGCACCAACTGCGAACACGATGTGGTGGAGGCGGTTGACTCCGTGGGCGGCTGCGGCCGGCTGCTCTGGCACAAAGACACCGGGCTGGCAGACGTCGACGCTGTGATATTGCCCGGGGGCTTCGCCCACGGCGACTATCTCCGCACCGGGGCTATGGCCCGGTTCTCCCCCATCATGGGAGCAGTCACCCGCTTCGCCCGAGACGGCGGGCCGGTGGTTGGTATTTGCAACGGGTTCCAGATTCTCACCGAAGCCCGGCTCTTGCCCGGCGCGCTCTACAAAAATCGGGGGCTGAAGTTCTTATGCCAGACAACCCGGTTGCGGGTGGCATCCACCGGTTCCGTGTTGACCCGGGCTGTGGGCATCGGCGATGAGCTGAACATCCCCATCAACCATTTTGAGGGCAACTACGTCTGCTCTGAGGCCACGCTGTCTGAGTTGAGGGAAACCGGTTCCATCGTGCTGACCTATAAGCGCAATCCCAATGGGTCAACGTCGGATATTGCTGGAATCAGCAATAAAAAGGGCAACGTGGTGGGGCTAATGCCCCACCCAGAGCGAGCCGCTCATCCGTTGCTGGGAAGCACCGACGGGGCCCTGTTGCTGAAAGGGCTGGTCGGTGGCGAATAGGCCCTTTCAGGCGCCTCGGCTTACCCCGGCTGCTTTCAGCACGCTGGCCGGTACCTCCACCTCGCGCCAGGCGGCATAGGAGATGCCCTTGCGTTCGCTGTATTCGGCGGCAATGGAGATGAAGTCGCCTTCGGCCTCGCTGATGTCCACCGTCTCTTCCTCTTTGGCCAGCTCGGCTTCGAGGTCGATGAGCTCTTGGATCAAATGAACTCGCTTCAGCGGCTTGGCCTGGGCGATCTCGTCGGGAAGCTCGGCCACACGGGCCTGCATCTTCTCGGCCGAGCGCTGACGCCCCCTCTTGGGCTTGGTCTGGTCGAGCGCGTTGAGATACCGGCTGACCGTGCGGCCCTGAGCTTGTCCAGCAGCCCGCGCTGCTTTGGCTTCTTCAGATACCATTGTTTCTCCTTGATCAGGTTGAAGCTAAGAGTTACCTATGCAACTAGATTTGCCACTCTATTTCAAGTTTTGGCGCCAAATCGAGTTCTGCCCACACGGTCGCTTGTTTTTGAGATGCAGGCTGAATTGAAATGAGCGAGCCGCTTCACCGGTCTTTGGGTTTGACCGACCAAGAGGCCAGCGCCATCGAGCAGATATTGAACCGGCCCCCGAACCACCTTGAATTGGCCATGTACGCGGTGATGTGGTCGGAGCATTGCTCGTATAAGTCATCCCGCCTGCACCTCAAGAGGCTTCCAACCGAGGCGCCATGGGTGTTGGTCGGTCCCGGCGAGAACGCCGGAGTGGTGGATGTGGGCGATGGGATAGCGGCTGCGATCCGCATCGAAAGCCATAACCACCCCTCGGCTATCGAGCCATATCAGGGAGCAGCCACAGGAGTGGGCGGCATATTGCGGGACATCTTCACCATGGGCGCCCGCCCCATTGCGGTTATGGACTCGCTGCGGTTCGGAGGTGTCGACGATGCCCGCAGCCGCTGGATCGCCGAGGGAGTCGTGTCGGGAATCTCCGGGTACGGCAATGCAGTGGGAGTGCCAACGGTGGGCGGGGAGACTGTTTTCGACGAGACCTATACCGGCAATCCGCTGGTGAATGTCTTGTGCCTGGGGTTGATGCCGGCCGATCGGCTGGTGTTGGGCCAGGCCAGCGGCGAGGGCAATCTAGCGGTGCTGTTGGGCTCTGCCACCGGGCGCGACGGCATCGGCGGCGTGAGCGTGCTGGCTTCGGCCTCCTTCGGCGACGAGGCGCAAGAGGCTGAGAAGCGTCCCAGCGTGCAGGTGGGCGATCCGTTCGAGGAGAAGCGCCTGATCGAGGCGTGCCTGGAGCTTCTGGATGCCGGGTTGGCAGTGGGCATCCAGGACCTCGGCGGCGCCGGGCTCACCTGCGCCACCAGCGAGACCGCCTCTCGGGGCGGGGTGGGAATGGATGTGGACGTGGCCGCCGTGCCCCGGCGGGCGCCGGGCATGGCGCCGTTCGAGGTGCTCACCAGCGAGTCGCAGGAGCGGATGCTGGCCATCGTGGCCCCCGACGGGCTCGACGGCGTCCTGTCCATCTGCGATCGCTGGGATGTGCGGGCCTCGGTGGTGGGCCGGGTCACCGGAGGCGGTCGGCTCCGGGTGCGAGACGGCATCGACGGACCGGTGCTGGGGGAGGTGCCCGCCGCTTCCCTGCACGAGGACGCGCCCTTGTACGACCGCCCTCTGCGCCCGCCGGCCGACTGGGAGCAAGCCAAGGCCGACACCGCCGACAAGCTGCCGCCGCCCGCCGATGCGGGCGCCGATCTGCTGGGGCTTTTGTCCAACCCGTCATGGGTTTACCGCCAGTACGATCACATGCTGTTCTGCAACACCGTGGTCGGCCCTGGCGCTGACGCCACGGTTCTGCGGTTGAAGCACCCCGCCACCGGCGCCGACACCGGCCGGGGCTTGGCCCTCACCACCGACGGCAACCACCGGTGGTGCGCGGTGGACCCCCGGGCCGGCACGGCCATGACCGTGGCCGAGTCGGTGCTCAACCTGGCCTGCGCCGGTGCCCGACCTCTGGCTCTGGTCAACTGCTTGAACTTCGGGAATCCCGAGCATCCCGAGGTGATGTGGCAGCTTTCCGAGGCGGTGGACGGGATGGCCGAGGCCTGCGATGCCTTCTCCGTTCCGGTGGTGGGCGGGAACGTGAGCCTCTACAACGAGACCCAGGGCCACGACATCGACCCAACCCCGGTGATCGGGCTGCTGGGAGTGGTCGACAGCTTGAGCAGCGTCCCCCCCGGTTTGGTGTGGCGCGAGGGCGACCGGGTGATAGTGCTGGGCGCCGGCGGCGCGGGGCTGTCGGGCTCGCTGTGGGCCGCAGCCACCGCCGGGCACAAGCGGGGCCGCCTGCCCGAGTTGGACTACGGGCAGCACCGGCGGGTGGCTGAGCTGGTGCGCAAGCTGGTGGCGGGCGAGGTGCTGTCGGCCGTCCACGACGTGTCGTGCGGGGGGCTGGGAATGGCCTTGGCCGAGATGGCCGCGGTGTCGGGGGTGGGCTTTGCCGGCGCCCGCATCCACGGCCATGCCGAGCTGTTCGGGGAGGCCCCGTCACGGGTGGTGGCTGCGGTGGATGCGGAGCTGTTGGCCGCGGTGGAGGCCGCAGCCGCCGCGGCCGGTGTCGCCGTGGCCCGCATTGGGCTGGCCGGCGGCCGCCGATTTTCGATAAAAGGCTTGATGGACTTGGACATGTCGGCACTTGTCAGCCGGTGGGGCGCCTCTTCGCCGGTGTCCTCTTCCTCGCCGGTGTCAGGATGATGGCCGCCACATGCCAGACTTGAGCAGTGGCTAGTCCCATGGATGGCGCCCCCGGCGAAGCTTGCGGGGTTGTCGGCATCTACGCCCCGCATGACCCTGTTGCCCACTTGAGCTATCTGGCCCTCTACGCGTTGCAGCACCGGGGCCAGGAGTCGGCCGGCATTGCGGTGAGCGACGGCGAGAACATGACCGTGGTCAAGGACATGGGCCTGGTGGCCACCGTGTTCGACGACCGCACACTGGCCACCCTTCAGGGCCGCTTGGGGATCGGCCACACCCGTTATTCCACGGCCGGATCAAGCTCGTGGCGCAACGCCCAGCCGGTGTTCCGCAGCACTGCCGACCACCAGTTTGTGCTGGGCCACAACGGAAACCTCACCAACACTGCGACGCTGGCCGAGGAGACCTCGATTCTGCCGGGGATGGTGGGATCGGACAGCGACTTGATCGGCGAGCTGCTGGCATTGGAGATCGCGGACATCTCGCCTTCGGAGCAGGACCGGGGCCAGGTGCTGGAGCGAGCCCTGGAGAGAGTGCTGCCCCGGCTCGAGGGGGCCTTCTCGCTGGTGCTGGCCGACGAGGAGCGGGTGATCGGAGTGCGCGACCCCAACGGCTTTCGGCCATTGTGCCTGGGCCGCTTGGAGCGGGGATGGATTCTGGCGTCGGAGACTCCTGCCCTAGACATCGTGGGGGCGCATTTCCTGCGGGAGCTGGCCCCGGGGGAGATGGTGGTTATAGACGGCGATGGGGTGCGCTCGGTGCGCCCTTTCCCCGAGGACCGGGTGGATCCCCGCCTGTGCATCTTCGAGTTCGTGTACTTCTCCCGGCCCGATTCGGTGATCTACGGCCAAAGCGTGCATCACGCCCGGGTGCGGATGGGGGAGCTGTTGGCCAAGCAGTCCCCGGTGGACGCCGATCTGGTGATGGGCGTGCCCGAGTCGGGGCTGCCCGCCGCCGAGGGATTCTCCAGGGTCAGCGGCATCCCCTACGGCCAGGGGCTGGTGAAGAACCGCTACATCGGGCGGACCTTCATCGCCCCGAGCCAGCAGATGCGCTCGATGGGGGTGCGCATGAAGCTCAACCCCCTGCGCGACAGCATCGCCGGCAACCGGCTGGTGGTGGTGGACGATTCCATTGTGCGGGGCACCACCACAAGGGCGCTGGTCACCATGCTCCGGGAAGCAGGCGCCGCTGAGGTGCATCTCCGCATCAGCTCGCCGCCCTATCGCTGGCCCTGCTACTTCGGCATGGACACCGGTGACCGCACCGAGCTGTTGGCCGCCCACCTCGGCGTGGCCGAGATGTGCGACTATGTGGGCGCCGACACGCTGGCTTTCATAGACATCGACGGGCTCACCGAGGCCACCGGCGCGGTGGGCGCCGGTTTCTGCAACGCCTGCCTCACCGGGGATTACCCGCTGGAGGTGCCCGATCCGCCCCCGGATTCGGCCGCCTTTCGCCCCAGTGCTGCCCAGTTGTCCGATGCCCATGGCGGGCCTTTTCCCCCGCTGTTGGCCGATGCTGGCGAGCCCGCGCCATCGCTGTGGGCCACTGGCGATGGGTGAGACGTACCGGTCTGCGGGGGTGGACATCGCCGCGGGCGAAGAGGCCGTGCGGCGCATCAAAGAGAGGGTGCGGTCCACGTTTCGGCCCGAGGCCATAGGCGACATAGGCGGGTTCGGGGGGCTGTTTGATTTCAGCCGCCACGGCTACAAGAAGCCGGTCTTGGTGTCGACCACCGACGGGGTGGGCACCAAGGCGTTCGTGGCGTCGGCCGCGGGGCGGCTGGACACCATCGGGATCGACCTGGTGGCCATGTGCGTGGACGACTTGGTGTGCCAGGGGGCTGAGCCGCTGTTCATGTTGGACTACATATCGGTGCGAAAGCTCGGGCCGGAGCGCATCGAGCAGCTAGTGGCCGGGGT
>JAPYOG010000162.1 GCA_028278785.1 Candidatus Poriferisocius anaerobius
TTCTTGGCCGAGTTCATGAACACCATCACCATGTCGGCCATCATCGTGACGCTGTTCTTGGGCGGCCCCAACGGCCCCGACTTCACCACGGTGGGCTGGTTGTCGGGCCTGCTGTGGTTCTTCATCAAGCTGATGCTGTTCCTCTTTGCCTTCGTGTGGCTGCGGGCCACCTTGCCCCGCTTCCGCTACGACCAGCTCATGGACCTGGGCTGGAAGCTGCTCATCCCCCTGTCGCTGGGCTGGCTTTTGGTCCTGGCCTCCTACGACGTGGCCGGCGACCGGGGTTGGAACCGGGGCGCGGCGGTGATCGTGATGCTGGGCATCATGGGCGCGCTGGCCGGGCTGCTGGCCCTGGCCTTGCGGGCCGCCCGCCAGCGCCGGGAACTCGGCCCCCAAGGAGGATTCGCATGAGCAGATGCATCGCCGCCAAGCCTGGAATCGCGTCTGGCGCGGGAGGGGGTCGGTAGATGGGCTACCTACGAGGATTCGCAGTCACGCTGCGCAAGCTGTTCAAGGGCACCGAGTCGGGCCGGGTGGTGACCACCCAGTACCCCGACGAGAAGCGCCCTAAGCCTGAGCGCTTCCACGGCCGCCATGTGCTCAACCGCTATGAGGACGGCATGGAGAAGTGCATCGGGTGCGAGCTGTGCGCCGGCGTCTGCCCGGCCCGATGCATCTACGTGCGGGGGGCCGACAACCCGCCCGACGATCCGGTGTCGCCCGGCGAGCGCTTCGGCTACGTCTACGAGATCAACTACCTGCGGTGCATCCACTGCGATTTGTGCGTGGAGGCCTGCCCTACCGAGGCCATCACCGAGTCGAAGCTGTTCGAATTCTCGTTCACCAACCGTTCCGATGCGATCTACACCAAAGACGAGCTGGTGGTGGGCGACGACGGCCGCCCCCAGAAGCTCCCCTGGGAGCACTGGGAACCCGGCGATGACGAGCACACCTCGGCCTGGGTGCGGGCCACATCGCCCTCGGGACAGGCCGCCTACGAGGGCAAGGTGGCCTGGTCGGGCGAGCTGGGCTACGGCGTCCGCGCTCCGGAGCGGGGCCAAGAGGAAGAAAGCTGATGGAGACAGCGGTCTTCATCGTGTGCGCGGCCATCGTGCTGGCCGGGGCGCTGGGCGTGGTGCTGGCCCGCAACCCGGTCCACGCCGCGTTGAGCCTGGTGGGGACCCTGTTTGGCATGGCCGTTTTGTTCCTCAACCTGGAGGCCCACTTCCTGGCCGCGGTGCAGATCATCGTCTACGCCGGCGCCATCGTGGTGCTGTTCTTGTTCGTGATCGGCTTGGCGGTGGCCTTTCTGGTGACCAGCGATGTCGGCTTGCCGGCCGAAGCGGTCCTGAGGCTGGACATCACCGATCAGTACTCCAACCTGCGCCAGATCGCCGCCGTCCTGTTCACCGACTACGTGTACGCCTTTGAGGCCACCGCGGCCCTGCTCACCATCTCGGTGGTGGGTGCGGTGGTCATGTCCCGGCGCGTGGCCCGCGCCGACCAAGCCCAACAAGCCGCGGAGGACGACTGATGGTCACCGCCTCCTGGTATCTGATCCTGGCCGCCGGACTGTTCACCATCGGCGCGGTGGGGCTGCTGGTGCGGCGCAACCCGCTGATCATGTTCATGTGCGTGGAGCTGATGCTCAACGCGGTCAACCTCACCTTCATCACCTTCGGGCGAGAGCTCAACGACATCGGCGGGCAGGTGTCGGTGTTCTTCGTGCTGGTGGTGGCGGCAGCCGAGGTGGTGGTGGGCCTGGCCATCGTGGTGGCCATCAACCGCCGCCGCCCCCAGGCCACCGCCGACGACCTGTCGGCGTTGAGGGGATAGGCCGGAGGCGTTTATGAGCACGCTCGTCGATCTGGTCTGGCTGATTCCCGCTTTCCCGCTGGCCGGGGTGCTGGTTCTGATGGCGCTGGGCCGCCGCCTGGGCGAGCCCCGGGCCGGCTGGCTGGCCACCGCCATGATGGGCGGATCGTTCATCGCCACGCTGTTGGTGTTCATCGGGCTGCTGGGCCACGAGGGCGACGAGCGCGAGACGGTGCTCACCCTGTTCGAGTGGGTGCCGGCCGGGAAGCTGGCGGTGGACATCGGTTTTCTGGCCGACCCGCTGTCGGTCACCATGGCCCTGTTCGTGACCGGTGTGGGCGCCCTCATCCACCTGTACTCCATCGGCTACATGCACGGCGACGCCGACTTCTCCCGGTTCTTCATCTACCTCAACCTGTTCGCATTCTCCATGCTCATGCTGGTGCTGGGCGACAACCTGCTGCTCACCTTCCTGGGCTGGGAGGGAGTGGGGGCCTGCTCCTACCTGCTGATCTCGTTCTGGTTCACCGACGAGGCCAACGCTTCGGCCGGCAAGAAGGCGTTCGTCACCAACCGGGTGGGGGACTGGGGCTTCTTGGTGGCCATGTTCCTGGCGTTTTTGACCTTCGGATCGCTCCAGTACGGGGAGATATTCTACGACCTGGAGTCCAACGGCGTGGCCGCGGGCACCGCGTCGGCCATCGTGGTGCTGCTGCTGGT
>JAPYOG010000163.1 GCA_028278785.1 Candidatus Poriferisocius anaerobius
GGGCCGCAGCCGCGCGGGTGCAGGGGCGGCGCACGCCGGTTGAGCTTCCCATGCCCTTGGAGATCCCCGACGGAGACTGGGCGGTGCGGCTGCGGACCTCCTGGGTGGAGCCGGCCTATCTGGAGATCGACGCCTCATGGTGCGTGCCGGGCGGAGAGCCGGCCCGCCCGCTGGCCAACGGCGGGGCGTTCGGCGCCAAACTCTCGTCGCCGCTGCCGGCCGCGGCCCGACGGCTGGCCGATGAGCTGGGTCGGCCCGTCCGGGTGCTGTGGACCCGTGAGGACGCCGTTCGCCACGGTCCCAAACGCCCCCCGGTTGCCATCGGCGTCGGTGCCGACGGTCGCGGGGTGGCGCGCGTGGCCCGCACCCGGGGGGTGGCCGACGCCATCTCTTCGAGCGCTCCTGGCCTTGCGGTGGAGGAGGTGGACATAGCCGGACCTCCCACCTCGGTCGCCATTCGGGGTGCGGGCTGGGTGGAAGCTGCCGTCGCTCTGAGCGGTTTGCACGACGCCCCCCAGCAGATGGCCGCGCCAGGCGGAGGCTCGGCTTGGGCCGAGTGGAGCGGAGACGGCCTGCAAGTCCAGGTGTGCTGCGGCGACCCGCTGGACGAGATCGTGCTGCGCTCCTATTGCATCGGCGCAGCCCACATGGCTTATAGCTGGGTGACTTCGGAGTCGCTGAGCGTTGATCCCAGCGGCCTAGTCCATGATCTCACCGTTCGGTCTTTCGGCGTGGTGACCGCGTCTCAAATGCCCGAGGTAGATGTGCAGATCGAGCGCTCCACCGCAGAGCCGGTCAACGGTTCCGACGCCGTGTTCGCCGCGGTGGCAGCCGCTGTCTGGCGAGCCGCAGGCCATGCTCCCGACTGGCCCACCGGCCCCGTCTGCCGTCAGCCCGACTGATCGTAGAACAACCGGTCGGTCACCTCGCGCACGGCCTCGGTGGTCTCCCGGTAGTCGGCCTCCAAGTCCTTGGCGGTGGGGTATCCGAGCCGCCGGGCAACCAAGAGCTCTTCATGGTAGTTGTCGGGGAAGACATCGGAAGAAAGCCCGGAGAGGTGGTAGCGGGCGTTGCGGAACCGCTGGCAGAAGCGGTAGCCCACATCAAGGGTGATGCGGTCGGCGAGATCGACCAGATTGTGCTCCGATAGCTGGATCAGCGCTGGCAGGGTTCGGTTGTCCCGCACTTCGGGTCGCTTGAAACCGTGTTGGAGTTGCATGAGCTGCACTGTGAACTCGATGTCGCTGAGCCCGCCCGCGCCTAGCTTGACATCCCGGGCCTTGCTGCCCGTTCCCAGCCGCTTGGCTTCGATTTGGCGTTTCATGTCCAAGATCTCCTCGGCTTCAGCACTGCTGAAATCAGGCTGGTAGCACCATTGGTCAGCTAGCTGGACGAATCGCCGGCCCACTTCGGGGTCTCCGGCCACGAAACGCCGCTTGGTCAGCGCCTGTCGCTCCCAAAGCTGCCCACGCTCGTGGTAGTAACGCTGGTATCCCTCCAATGATCGGGCAAGTTGCCCGTTCTCGCCCTCGGGTCGCAGGCGGGCATCGATTTCCCACGCCCGGCCCTCCGCTGTTTGGGCCCCGATTTGCTGGAGCAGGCCCCGGGCGGCGCGGGCCGCTGCTCGGGCCTCATCAGGCGTTGTGCCCTCGTACACGAAGATCACGTCGAGGTCGGAGGCATAGGACAAGTCGAATCCGCCGAAGCGCCCGAGCCCTATAACAGCGAAGGGCACTTCAGGCGACAGCGCTTCGATGGCCGCGGCTACCGCGGCGTCGGCAATGATGGTGAGTTCTCTGGGAATCTCGATGACAGAGGCCAGCCCCAAGATGTCCCGGGCTGCCACCCGAAGCTGCTCGCGTCGTACAAAGCGGCGAAGCTCGGCCAATTGCATGTCCTGGTCGTCGCCGCACGATGCCATGGCCTCGACTGCCTCTGCGGCCAGGGCTTGAGGCGTGCGGGCCTTCGACAGCGACTCGGGGTCCACAAGCGAGCGAGCGAACTCGGGATGGTTGCGCATCCATCCCGCCGCCACCCGGCTGGAGCCCAGAAGCCGGGCGGTGTCGGCAATGGCGATGGGGGAGTCGCGCAGCACCGGCAGGATGGCGCTGATTCGCCAGGAGCCATCCAGCAGCCAGGCCAACCGCACGAGTCCCAAGTCGGGGTCGGGGGTGGTGGCCAAAGCCTCCACCATGATGACCAGCACCTGCTGCATCATGTTGGCCCTGCGCCCCAAATTGGCGGTTATGCGCTCGATGGTTTGAGCGGCCCGGTCGGGATCGCCGAAGCCAAGCTGGCTGAGACGGCCGGGGAGCAGCTCGCTCACCAAACCGGTCTCGTGCATTTTGTCGAGTGTTTGGCGGTAGAAGATCCGCTTGTGGATCTCCCGAACCGAGGACTGGTGACGCCGGTGGGAGGCTTGAAACGCTTCGAGGCCCTCGAAACCCGCTGCCCGGGCCACCCATTCCAGATCGGCTTCGGCGGTGGGCAGCTCGTGCGTCTGGCGCTCGTCGCGGAGCTGCAACCGGTGCTCTACCGTGCGCAGGTGGATGTAAGCGGTGGTGAAGTGCAGGGCATCGGCCTGATCTATGTACTCGCCCCAGCTGAGCTGGCGGAGGGCGGTGAGCGTGTTGGGGGAGCGTATTGAGAAGTCGGCGCGGCCGTGGACGAGCTGCAAGAGCTGTACTGTGAACTCGATGTCCCGCAAGCCGCCGGGGCCCTTTTTGAGCTCCCGGTCGCCTTTGTGCTTGGCCGATCCCTCCACCTGTTTCTTCATGGCCTGAAGCGAGGGCACCGTCTTGGCGCCCAAGTTCTCTTCCCACACCCCAGGCCGGATGGCGTCGAAGAAGGCGTTGCCCACCTCGACTTCGCCCGCGGACAAACGGGTCTTGATGTAGGCCTGCCGCTCCCAGGCGCGAGCCCGCTGCTCGAAGTAGTGCTGGTAGGCGTCGGGAGGCAGGCTGAGCGAGCCGGTCTGCCCATCGGGGCGAAGCTCGGTGTCCACCCGGTACACCGCTCCCTCGTTGGTGAGCGCGGTCAGGGCTTGAACCACCATGCGGGCTCGCCGGACGGCGGCTTCGGTGTTCCCGTCGTGGACGAAGACGATGTCCACATCGCTGGCGTAGTTCAGCTCGCTGCCTCCGAGTTTGCCCATGCCGATGACGGCCAGAGGAGGGCCTTCGTCGGCGATCTCCAGCGCCCGGGCCAAGCAGGCGTCGGCCAGCAGCGAGAGCTCCCGCCCCACGGTGGCCAGGTCGGCCTCGCCCAGCAGATCGCGCAGCGCGATGCGCAAGAGCTGGCGGCGCTTCCATCGCCGCAACCCGTTCAAGGTGTCGGCGTCGTCGGGAGCTGCCAGCGATATCTTCTCTGCGGCAAAATCAGCGGGCGGGTCGAGAACGCCGAGGAGGCTGGGATCGCGGCGCACCGCAGCGGACAGACTGCGGGAAGCGCCGGCCAGCAGGGCCGCGGCCCTTGCTTGGCGCTCGCCGGTGATGCCGAGGTCGCGGATCAGGGCGCGGGCATCCTCCGGCCACGGCGCCGAGGCGATCAGAAGGTCTATGTCCTGGTTCTCGCGACCGGGGTTTTCAGCTTCCATGAGATCTCATGCTATGGGCACTCAGGTCGGCCTGTATGCCCCTGCTGCCTCGCCGCATTTGCCGGCCCTGGTGCCGGTCGGCTCAGCGCTCCCAGCGGGAGAGCCCGAAGCGGTATCCCACCGATCTCACGGTGGTGATGAGGCCGGCATGCTCTTCGCCCAGCTTGGCCCGCAGGCGTCGCACGTGGACGTCCACGGTGCGGGCGCCCCCGTAATAGTCATAGCCCCACACACGGCTGAGCAGGGTCTCCCGGGTGAACACCTTGCCGGGAGACCCTGCCAAGAACTTCAGCAGCTCGTACTCCATGTAGGTGAGGTCGAGGGGTCGTCCGGTGATGGCCGCCTGGTAGGTCTCAGCGTTCAGCACCAATGGGCCGTACTCGATCAGCTCCGGGCGCAGCGAGGCGCCTGATTGCCTCACCAAGTGGGACAGCCGGGCTTCCAACTCCCGCTGGTGGAACGGCATCAAGCAAAAGTCGGTGTAGAGGTCGTCGCGCATCTCCAGCTCGTCCAAGAGGGCGCCCGAGATCAGCAGAAGCACCGGGATGTCGGCGCCTCTGCGCTTCAGCGTGCGACAGAACCCGAACGCCTCTTCGGGGTTCTCGCCCACTGCCACGACAGCGCCCAGCCAGCGTCCCTCCGGCTCGTGTGCGCTGCCCACCGCCTTCCAGGCATAGCCGCCCAAATCCAGGGTCCGCACCAGCTCTGGCGGCGGCGGGTCGGGGAAAACCAGCAAGGCGTCGGTTGCCATCGTCACCAGGTGTTCAGATATCGGTTCAGCTCGAAGGGGGTGACCTCTCGGCGGTACTCGGCGAACTCGGCCCGCTTGTTGCGCAGAAACCACTTGTGGATGTGCTCCCCAAGCACCTCGGACATCAACGGCGAGTCTTCCAGCGCGTCCAGCGCTTCCGCCAACGACATGGGCAGCTCCGCAAACCCCATGGCCCGAGCCTCGTTCCTGGACAGGGCGGAAAGGTTGACAGCCGCTTCGGGGGGAAGCTCGTAGCCCTCCTGCACACCTTTGAGCCCGGCGGCCAGTATTGCGGAGAACGCCAGGTAGGGGTTGGCCGCTGAGTCCAGTGCTCTGTATTCCACACGGGTCGAGGATTCCTTGCCCGGCTTCACCGTCGGCACGCGGACCAGCGCCGAGCGGTTGTTGCGCGCCCACGACACGAGCGCGGGCGCCTCGTCGCCGGCCACCAAGCGCTTGTAGCTGTTCACGAGCTGGCTGGTGACAGCGGTCATCTCCCGCGCATGCACCAAGAGCCCGGCGATGAAGGCCTTGGCTGTCTTGGACAATCCGTAGTCGTCCCCGGCGTCGTAGAACGCGTTCACGTCGTTCTCGAACAGCGACATGTGGGTGTGCATGCCCGACCCCTGCACCCCGTTGAGCGGCTTGGGCATGAAGGTGGCGTGCAGGTTTTGGTCGAGCGCCAGCTTCCGCACCACCAGCCTCAGCGTCATCACGTTGTCGGCCATGCCCAGCGCCTCGGTGTAGCGCAGGTCGATCTCGTGCTGGCTGGGGCTGTCCTCGTGGAACGAGTACTCCACCGGGATGCCCATAGCCTCCAGCATGGCGATGGTGCGCTTGCGGAGCGGGCTGGCCACGTCGGCTGTGGTCAAGTCGAAGTAAGAGGCCGTGTCGAGCGGCACCAGCGGCTGTTGGGGGTCGCCGTGGCGGAAGTAGAAGAACTCCACCTCGGGCGCGGTGTAGAACGTGCAGCCCATTTCGGCCGCCTTGGCCAGGCTGCGCCGCATCACCCAGCGGGGGTCGCCCTCGAAGGGGGTGCCGTCGAGATTGCGGATGTCGCAGAAGATGCGCCCTGAGGGCTCCTCGGGATCAGCCCACGGCAGCAGTTCGAACGTGGATGCGTCGGGCACGGCCAGCACATCGCTCTCCTGCACCCTCGAGAAGCCGTCGATGGCCGAGCCGTCGAATTGCAGGCCCTCGTCGAAGGCATCGGCCAGCTCCGCCGGCGAGATGGCCACCGACTTGAGCTGGCCCAGCACATCGGTGAACCAGAGCCGGACAAGGCGAACCCCCCGCTCTTCCACGGTGTGGAGCACATAGTCTTTCTGAGGTTCCATAGGAGACCACCAGAGTGCCGCGTCTGAATCGGCAGCGCCACCCTGTTATCTGCGTTAACACAGCTTTCACAGTGGGGAAAATCTTTGGAAACCCGCTGATGCCATCATGGGCTTTCCGCTTGCGGACGGGTGGCAAGCCCACAAGGGCGCGATGAGCCGTGCCTTTGCCGCTTGTGGGAGAGTAAGGGTCGAAAAAGGAGGAACCCACCGTGTCGACTCCCCAGGAAGTCATTGCTCGAGCCTCTTCTGGGGGAGCGGAGTTCGTGGATATGCGCTTCACCGACGTCCCCGGGGTGCAGCACCACTTCTCTCTCCCCATCCGCGAGCTCACCGAATCAGTGTTCGAGGAGGGTCTCGGGTTTGACGGCTCGTCGGTGAGCGGATTCCAAACCATCGATGCCTCGGACATGCTCTTGATCCCCGACCCGGACTCTGCGTTCTTCGATCCGTTCATGAAGCGCAAGACGCTGGTGATGCTTTGCGATGTCAAGGATCCCGTGACCGGCGAGATGTACAGCAAGGATCCCCGAGGGGTGGTGCGCCGCTCCCTGGCCTACCTGGCCAGCACCGGTATCGCCGACTCCGCCTACTTCGGGCCAGAGGCCGAGTTCTTCATCTTCGACAGCGTGGCCTTCCAGAATCAACCTGACGAGACCGGCTATCAGATCCGCTCAGCCGAGGGCATCTTCGAGAGCGGTCGCCCATCGGTGAACGGCGCCCCCAGTCCCGGCCACCGGATCCCCTACAAGGGGGGCTACTTCCCCCTGTCGCCTATGGACACCTTCCAGGATCTCCGCTCCGAGATGGTCATGGCCCTCGAGTCGGTGGGCATTCCCATCGAGGTCCAGCACCACGAGGTGGGAACTGCGGGCCAAGCCGAGATCGACATGGTGTTCGACGAGATGCTGTTGATGGCCGACAAGGTGCAGCTCTACAAGTACGTGGTGAAGAACGTGGCCTGCGAGCACGGCCGCACCGTCACGTTCATGCCCAAGCCCATCTATGGCGACAACGGGTCGGGGATGCACACCCACATGTCGCTGTGGCGCGACGGCCAAACCCTCATGTACGACGAGCGGGGCTACGCCGGATTGTCCGACCTGGCCCTCTGGTACATCGGCGGGCTGCTGGCCCATGCTCCGGCCATCTTGGCTTTCGCTGCGCCCACCACCAATTCCTACAAGCGGCTGGTGCCCGGCTACGAGGCCCCGGTCAACTTGGCCTACTCCCAGCGGAACCGCTCGGCTGCCATCCGCATCCCGCTGCTGTCCGACAATCCCAAGGCCAAGCGACTGGAGTTCCGCTGCCCCGATCCCAGCGCCAACCCCTATCTCGCCTTTGCCGCCATGCTGATGGCCGGCATCGACGGGATCCAGAACCAGATAGACCCAGGCGAGCCGATGGACAAGAACATCTACGATCTTCCCCCTGAAGAGGCTGCGGGCATCCACACGGTGCCCGGTTCGCTCGGCGAGGCTCTGGCCGCATTGGAGGCCGATCATGGCTTCTTGCTGGCCGGCGATGTGTTCAACACCTCGCTGATCGAGTCATACCTGGAGGTCAAACAAGAGGAAGTGGATGCCGTCAATCTGCGCCCCCATCCTCTTGAGTACGAGATGTACTACTCGATCTAACCCGTCTGGCCATCGGCATCGGCCACCGGCCATCTGGCTCGGCCATCTGCTTCGGCCATCTGGCTCGGCTATCTGCTTCGGCCACCGGGTTGCCCGTGTGGGGCGTCGGCCCCCATAGCCTAGAAGCGTGGCGAAGCTGCGGGTGGCCTTGGGCCAGATCAACTCAGTGGTTGGCGATATCAGCGGCAACGCCGATCGGATTCTGGCTGCTTTGGAGGCGGCTGAGCGCGCCGGATGCCACGCTGCGGTGTTCCCCGAGCTGGCGGTCACCGGGTATCCACCCGAGGACTTGGTGCTGAAGCAACGGTTCGTGAGCGACAGCCGCGCGGCTATGGAGCTGATCGCCGCCCGGTCCGGTCGTTGCGCTGCGGTGGTGGGCTTCGTGGACGACGCCGACGGCCCCCGGAACGCGGCGGGCATTGCGGCCCGCGGCCGCTTGGCCGGCGTTTACCACAAGCGTGAGCTGCCCAACTACGGGGTGTTCGACGAGCACCGCTATTTTCGGCCCGGCACCGGCAATCCCGGCTTGCAGCAGGTAGCCGGAGTGCCGGCAGGGATCTCGATTTGCGAGGACGCGTGGGTTGCCGAGGGCCCCGTCCAGGAGCTTGCTGCCGGCGGAGCGGAGGTCGTCTTCAGCCTGAACGCCTCGCCCTACCATGTCGGCAAGCCAGAGCAGCGCCTGGATGTTCTGCGCCGGCGCACCGCCGAAACCGGGTGCCCCATCGTCTACGCCAACCTGGTGGGAGGCCAAGACGAGCTGGTTTTCGACGGTGCATCGCTGGTGCTGGCAGCCGATGGAAGCGTTGTCGCCCAAGCGCCGCCGTTTCGAGAGCATCTGCTGATTGCCGAGCTGGAGATGGCCGACCGGGCTGGGCTTTGGGCCCCTGCTGGCATAAGCGAGAACATCAACGAAACAGACCCCGGGTTGGAGGGTCTCGAGGAGCAATACGAGGCGCTGGTTCTGGCAACCCGCGACTATGTGCAAAAGAACGGTTTCAACGATGTGGGCATCGGAATGTCGGGGGGCATCGACTCTTCGCTGGTGGCGGTGATCGCAGTCGACGCTCTCGGCGCCGACCACGTCCACGGCGTGCTCATGCCCTCCCGGTATTCCAGCGACCACTCGCTCATCGACGCCGAAGCCCTGTGCCAGAACCTGGGCATCGACCACCGGGTGATCCCGGTGGAGCCCGGCCACCAAGCCTTCTTGGACATGCTGGCCCCGTCGTTCGACGGCTTGGCGCCCGACTTGGCCGAGGAGAATGTGCAGTCGCGGATACGGGGCACGCTGCTGATGGCCCTGTCCAACAAATTCGGCTGGCTGATCTTGACCACAGGCAACAAGAGCGAGAGCGCGGTGGGCTACTCCACCCTCTACGGCGACACCGCCGGTGCCTACGCCGTGATCAAAGACTTGTGGAAGCTCCAGGTGTACGCCTTTGCCCGCTACCGCAATCAGCGGGCCAGGCGCGAGTTGATCCCTGAGCATGTGCTGGTGAAGCCGCCGTCGGCCGAGCTGCGCCCCGGCCAGACAGACGACCAAAGCCTGCCGCCCTACGACCTGCTGGATCCGCTGCTGGAGGCTTATGTGGAGGGCGACTTGGCGCCCGCCGACCTGTGCAGCCAGGGACACGCTCCGGAGTTGGTCCAGCGCCTAACCGCGATGGTGGACCGAGCCGAGTACAAGCGCCGTCAGAATCCCCCAGGCGTGCGGATCACCGCCAAGGCATTCGGACGAGACCGCCGCCTGCCTATCACCAACCGCTACACGGGGAGAGCCTGATTGTGGACATCGAGCATTTGGCCGACGCCAGTGGGGGTTTGGCCTGGATATCCGGACGTCTGTTCGAGATCCAGGGCCGCCTGGCTGTTCAACCCGCAGAGGGCAGCGAATTGGGCGCCGGAATCCGGATCCTGTTGGCCCGCTCCAGCCGCCGCCACGGCCAGCACTGTCAGTGGTGGCGGGATCTGCTGCCCGACTCCCCGGCTCTCAACGCCGCCGGCCGGGTCCGCCCGCCGAGCAGCGCGTGGGCCAATGCGCTGGATTGCATCGAAGCGGCGCCGCAAGCCGATGCTGTTGCCGTTCTGCACGAGGTGGCCGTGCCCGAATTGGCATTCGTGCTCAGCCGATTGCGGCAAGCCCAGTCGCCGGTCAGCGACGGGGCCTTCATGCGCACCGCGCGGATGGTGGCTGCCGACTTGGCCGAGGAGCAGCGCGATGCCAAGGGGTGCCGGCCGATCCCCGGGGTATCCTCCAAAGCCGAAATCGCGGAGTTGTCTATGAGCTTCGCTGGCGACCGTCGCGAAAAAAGATGGCCTCCGCTGGTGACGCCTCGGCGAAAGAACGGGTATCGTTAGTGAATAGTTTTGTTTGTGTCTCTGGCCCGGTCAGCGTCGACCGTACGGCAGCGGCTGTGGGAATCCACGTTTCATCGGGAGTGAGCGACTGTGCCGAAAGAACGTGTTGAGCGCGATGACGAGGATCTCGTCCGCCTCTACTTGACCGATATCGGCCAGTATCCGCTGCTCACAAAAGACGATGAGGTTGAGCTGGCGCAGAAGATCGAGGAGGGCAGCGAAGCCCAGGCCCTCCTCGACCAGGACAAACAGGCCACCCCAGCCAGCCCTGAGCGCCTGTCGCCCGCCCGCCGGCGCATTCTGCGTCGCCAGGTGAAGATCGGCGAGCAGGCTGAGCGCCGTTTCGTGCAGTCAAATTTGCGCCTTGTGGTGTCCATCGCCAAGAAGTACCAGGCATCCGGGCTCCCCCTGCTGGATCTGATCCAGGAGGGCAACCTCGGGCTGATGCACGCGGTGGAGAAGTTCGACTGGCGCAAGGGCTTCAAGTTCTCCACCTATGCCACCTGGTGGATCCGCCAGGCCATCACCCGGGGCATAGCCAACACCGGTCGCACCATCCGGCTGCCGGTTCACGCCGGCGATACCCTGGCCCGGCTTCAGAAGGCCCGTGCCAACCTGGAGAAGAAGCTGGGCCGCCCGGCCACCCTGGCCGAGTTGGCCGTCGAGGTGGACCTCTCCGAAGAGAAGGTCACCGAGGCCCTGCGCTTTGCCGCCGAGCCGCTGTCGTTGAGCGAGCCCCTGCGGGAGGACGGCGACGCCGAGTTGGGCGACGTGGTGGAGGACCGCTCCGCCGAGTCGCCCTTCGAGGTGGCCGCCACCACCCTCTTGCCCGAGGAGATCACCCGCCTGCTCGGCCCCCTCGACGAGCGCGAGCGCGAGATTCTCAAGCTCCGCTTCGGCCTCGACCGCGGCGAGCCCCGCACCCTCGAAGAAGTCGGCGAGCACTTCAACCTCACCCGCGAGCGCATCCGCCAAATAGAGGCCAGGGCCATGTCCAAGCTCCGCCATCCCAGCAGCGACACCGGCGCCCGCGACCTGTTGGCGGTCTGAGCCTCTGCCAAGCACCTCCTGTTGGCGGCGATGGGGTGTTGGCAGGTCAGTCTATGGCGGTGAGCTCTCTTTGGAATGGCGTGGCGTCGGCGTCATCGGTGGGGGCTTCGATCTCCTCTGCGTAACGGCGGCCTGCCCAAACCGCGGCGGCAATCGTGCCCGGTGCCAAGGCGTCGCCGATGGCGGCAACGCTTTTCAAGCCCGCACCGGGCCACTCTTGCCGACGGGTCAGCAGCTCCTGGGCCAGCGAGTCCTCTGGAAGGCGAGCGGTTACGAACACGGCGGCGTCGCAGGCGATCATCCCCTCTTTGCCGGTGTAGGCGCAGGCAGTTCGCACGCCTTCCCCGTGGGTGCCGACCACGGCAGTCGAGCAGTGGAGTGCCACACCGACATCGAGCAGGCGGGCGGTGATGCGGCGCTGTTCCATCGTGTTGACCGTCCATGAGGACACCATCGCCCCCGGAGTCACGAGTTCCACCTCGAATCCCTCGCCCGCAAGCATCTCGGCCAGCACCCCGCCCATGTAGTAGTGGTCGTCGTCGAAGACGACCACCTTCTTCTCGTTCGGGCGTTTGCCGGCCATGAGGTCGTCGGGGCTGAGCACTGGGAGATCCCCGAGCGGAGGTGGCTGGGTGTGCCATCGCCCCACCCCGTCGCGCCGCCAGGTGGACCCCGTTGCCACCGCGATGTGGGCGAAGCCGTATTCGGATGCCGAGGCGAGCGCCTCGTCGGCGGTCATGGGGCTTTCAAGGTAGAAGTCCACCTGCTCCAGGCGTTCCAGCTGGGCGTGGCGGTAGTCCAGCACCCGGATCCATGCCGAGAGACCGGGCAGGCGGGCCTCGTCGGCCACTCGCCCTCCCAGCCGGCGCGACTCCTCCACCAGCACAACCGGGTATCCCCGCTTGCCCAGCGACATCGCCGCCTCCAGCCCCGCTGGCCCGCCGCCCACCACGAGCACCGACTCGTCGGCATGTCGGGGCCGGTACACCTCCGGATGCCATCCCCGCCGCCATTCCTCTCCCATCGACGGGTTCTGGGTGCAGCGGATGGGCGACATCGTGAAATCGCCTGAGACGCAGATGTTGCAGCCGATGCACTCTCTGATCTCCTCGGCCCGCCCTTCGGCCACCTTGACGGGCAGAAACGGGTCGGCGATGGAGGGCCGGGCTGCCCCGATGAAGTCGATCACTCCTTGGCGCACCATCCGGGCCATGGTGTCGGGAGAGGTGAACCGCCCCACGCCCACCACTGGCTTGGAGGTGAGGGCTTTGAGGCCGGCCACATACTGCTCTTGGCCCCCCTCCTCGCCGAAGCGGGAGGTGACGCTGTCGTCCTCCCAGCTTCCCATCACGAAGTCCCACAGGTCGGGTATCTCGCCCAACTCGCCGAGCACGGCCTCTATGTCGTCTCGGCTGATGCCGGAGTCGCCGATTAGCTCCTCGACGGTGATTCGACAGCCCACCGCTGCCGCGCCGTCGGCTTCCTCGACGGTGTCGAGCAAAAGCTCGCGCAAAAGGCGCATCCGGTTCTGCACGCTGCCCCCGTAGGCGTCGGTGCGCTGGTTGTAGCGGGGCGAGAGGAAGTGGTGAACGGCGCCGAGGGCGTGGCCGCCATACACGTAGACCAGGTCGAAGCCCGCGTTCAGCGATCGCCGCACCGCTTGCCGGTGCCAGCGCCGCAAGTTGGCGATATCCCGCAAGGTCATGGCCCGAGCTTGGACAGGATCGTCGGTGAAGCCGGCAATGGGCAGATGGGCGGGCCCCATCGGCGCGGTGCGCGATGTGAGGTTGGGGCCGTTCATGCCGTTGTAGGCCAGCTCGATCCCGGCCAGCGCCCCGTGGTCGTGGACGCGCTCGGTTATCAGCGCCAGCGCGGGGATGTCTGCGTCGTCCCAGAGGCGGACCTCGATGAACGGCGAGATCTCCGACGTGTAGTGGACTTCTGCCTGCTCGGTGCAGACGACCGCCCATCCGCCTTCGGCCTTCACTGCCCGCATCTCCGCGTGGGCGCGTACATCGCGATAGCCCATCCCATTGCAGTGGGGAACCTGGAAGAAGCGGTTTCGGGCCACAACCGGGCCGAAGGGCACTTCCTCCAGCAAGATCTCGTACGGATTGTCATCCATCGCCGGATGCCCTTTCGCCTCGGCCTTCGGTACTCGTATTCCAGACCACTGAGCCTTGGATTACCACTGTTTCCAGCAGCGGCGCCCCCGGCGCTAGGAAGATCTCATTGGGATGGGGGCAGTCGACAATGATGAGGTCGCCTCGCTTGCCGATGTCGATGGAACCGCATTCGCGGCTGAGGCCGATGCTGTAAGCGGCATTCAGCGTGGTGCCCACCACGACTTCGGCGGGGGTCAGCCTGAACCAGGGGGCGGCGGTGGCCATGGTTGTCAACAGCGATGTGGCGTGGATCGAGGAGCAGTAGTCGGTG
>JAPYOG010000164.1 GCA_028278785.1 Candidatus Poriferisocius anaerobius
GGGGAGTGCGAACCGCGAAAGTGTGTACGGTGTCCAGCCGGGCGCCGTCGCTGTCTCGCAGAACGATCCTCAACGGGTAGAGCCCTGCCTCTGGGAGCCAGAGCATCGGTTGATCCGATTCATGGGGCGGCGGGATTTGACCGGTGCCAATGGCGAATTGCAGCGACACGATTCCGCTGGCATCGGCTTCGGGGACGGCCAGCCCGGAGATCTGTTGCAGAACGAGCCCGGTTGCGGGTTCTGCGATCCGGTCCAGAAAAGCAGAGCGCGACCGGATGGGCACCCCGACTATGAAGTCCAAAACAGGTTGGTCGGGCGCGTCGAGGAGTTGCAGAGAAATCTGGAATGGGCCTTCCTCGTCTATCCATATGCTCTGGCTGGCCAGTTCGATGGATGGACCGCCTCGCGCCGAGAGCGTGTCTTGGGCGGTTGCCGAGGGGGGCGGGAATGCAGGGGAGGCCATGAGCGCCGCGGCCACGAGGATTGGGCCGAGGGCTGTGATGGCCGGCCACCGGCTTGGCGGGTTCCAACCCAGCATGCTTTGAGGCTACGCGGTTTTAGTTGCTGTCGGGGCTCTGGGCGGGCGCGTTACCGTGGGGCTGTGTCGGTTCTTTGGATCACCGATGAGCGCTTCTTGCAGCGCTTGGCGCCGGTGCGCGCGGAAGCACGGGAGCTGGCCGAGCGGTTTGCCGCCGCTGGCTGCCGGCTCTATCTGGTGGGCGGGATCGTGCGCGATGTGATGCTGGGCCGGCCGCTGGACACCGCCTTCGACCTGGACATCACCACCGACGCCCAGCCGCCCGCGGTGAAATCGATCTTGGAGGGCTGGGCCGACACCCTGTGGACCCAGGGGGAGCGGTTCGGCACCATCGGCGCGCGCCTGGGCGACCGCCGGGTCGAGATCACCACCCACCGCCAAGAGCGATATGAGCCTGACTCCCGCAAGCCCGAGGTGGTTTTTGCCGACGCCATCGAAGCCGACCTTTCCCGCCGCGACTTCACCATAAACGCCATGGCCGTCGAGCTGCCCGACGGCAGCCTCGTGGACCCCTTTGGCGGGGCAGCCGATTTGGCCGCGCGCCGGCTGCGTACTCCCCTGGACCCCGAGGAAACCTTCAGCGACGATCCCCTGCGAATGCTGCGGGCGGCCCGGTTCCTGGCCCAGTTCGAGCTGGCCGCCGAGGAGCCGCTGGTGTCTGCCATGGCCGCCATGGCCGACCGGCTCGCCATCGTGGCCGCCGAGCGGATTCGCGATGAGCTGGACAGGCTGCTAGCGCTCCCCGATCCCCGGCCCGGCTTCAAGCTGTTGTTCCAGACTGGGCTGGCAGAGCGGGTTCTGGGCCCAGTGGAGGACGGTGCCGTCGCTGTGGACCGGCTTGGCCGGGTGGGCGATGATCCGACAGCGCGCTTGGCCGTGCTGCTGGCTGATGCGGGGGCACTCGCTGAGGTTCAGAGGGCACTGGACGAGAGGCGGGCAACCACCTCAGTAAGCCGGGCGGTGGTCGAAATTCTGGCTTCAGCCCGTTTAGCTGTCGGGCTGCAACCCCGAACCCTGCCCGAACTGCGCCGCTGGGTGGTCGGCGCCGCCCCCTATGTAGACCAATCAGTGGCGGTGGCCAATGCTATGGGAGAAGTAGGTGAATTGGCCGCTGACGTGGAGGCGCTGATGGAAGCGGAGCCCGACCTTCTTGGCCCCCCTGTGCTAAACGGCGATGAGATCATGGCCCTGTTGGGCCTAGAACCCGGCCCCGCCGTTGGCGCGGCCGTTGTGGAGCTCCGCCGCCACCGCATCTATTCCGGCCCCCTCACCCCGCAAGAGGCCCGAGAGCACCTGTTGGCCTGGGGCCGTCCGCAGCCAAACCACTAGCTGATGTCGCCTCGGGCGTAGGCTTCGACCATCTCTCGGGCGGTTTCGTCGCGGTATTGGATGGGCGGGCTCTTCATGAAGTAGGCCGAGGGGCCGAGCAGGGGGCCGCCGATGCCGTGGTCCAGCCCCAGCTTGGCGCAGCGCAGGGCGTCGATGATGACTCCGGCGGAGTTGGGCGAGTCCACCACCTCGAGCTTGAGGTCGATGTTGAGGGGCACGTCGCCGAAGCCCCGGCCCTCGAGGCGGATGTGAGCCCATTTCCGGTCGTTCAGCCATGGGACGTGGTCGCTGGGGCCGATGTGTACGTCGTCGGCGGCGATGCCCTTGTCGAGCTGGCTGGTGACCGACTGCGTCTTGGAGATCTTCTTGGACACAAGCCGGGACCGCTCCAGCATGTTCATGAAGTCCATGTTGCCGCCGAAGTTGAGCTGGTAGGTGCGGTCCAGCTCCACTCCCCGGTCCTCGTAGAGGCGGGCCAGGGTGCGGTGCAAGATGGTGGCGCCCACCTGGCTCTTTATGTCGTCGCCCACCACCGGCACGCCGGCTGCGGTGAAGCGCTCGGCCCATTGCGGGTCGGAGGCGATGAACACCGGTATGGCGTTTACGAAGGCCACGCCGGCTTCCAGGCAGCACTCGGCGTAGTAGCGCTGGGCCTCCTCGGAGCCCACCGGGAGATAGGAGACGAGCACGTCGGCGCCGGACTCCCGCAGGGCCTCGGCCACGTCTATCGGCTCGGCGGGAGACTCCTCGCACTGGGTCCGGTAGTACTCGCCGAATCCGTCCAGGGTGGGCGCCCGCTGCACCTGCACCCCCAAGTCGCCGACATCGCAGAACTGCACGGTGTTGTTGGGCGCGGCGCCGATGGCCTTGCCCAGATCCAGCCCGACCTTGGAGGCGTCCACGTCGAAGGCCGCCACGGGCTCGACGTCGTTGATGTGGTACCCCCCGAGCACCACATGCATCAGGCCGGGGACGTGGTCGTCGGGCTCTGCGTCGGCGTAGTAGTGCAGCCCCTGCACCAAGGAGCTGGCGCAGTTGCCGATGCCGGCGATGGCGATGCGGACGGGATTGCTCATTGTGGTTGCCCTCCTGGGTCGGTTGCGGATCGATCAGCGTCGATCATGGTTCGGTGGGTTCGGTATTCGGCCCGCTGCGCGCACTCCCCGGCGATCAGCCGGTCGAGCCAGGCCAGGTCGTGCTCTCGGCGCTCCTGGTCCCTCTGGAACAGGGAGCGCACATAGGGGTCGGTGGAGTGGACGGGATCGCGGCGGGCCATGGCCTGCAAGCTGAGCAGGTGGGCGCGTCGCAGCTCGAACAGCGCCAGACGCCGCTCGGGGGTGAGGAAGCGGCAGAAGGCAAGCTGCAAGCGGAAGCGGCGCTCGTTGTTGGCGTCTTCTTGGAGCAGCTCCAACAGGTGGTCTTCCCCGGCCTCGGTGATCTGGTAGACCTTTCGGGTTCGGCCGGACTTGGATCGGGTGGAGCGGCGCCGGTTGCGCCGGGCAGGCTCACCAGGCGCCTGTTCGTCGCCGGCGGGGTCGGGGTCCACTGCCGTGGAGCTCACCCAGCCGCGCCGCTCCAGGCGGGCCAAGGCGGGGTACAGCGCCCCGTAGGAGTTGGCGTATCCGCCCACCAGCGATTTGAGGCGCTTGTTCAGCTCGTAGCCGTGGAGGTCGCCCTCTTTGAGCAGTCCGAGCACCGCGAGATCCAGCATGGAACCGCGATTATATCGATTCGCTATATCAAATCAACTAATCGCTTCGCGATGCGGCCACCTCAAATCAGCTAATCGCTTCGCGATGGGGGTGCGGGCTCGTCGGCGTCGTTGCGTATCCACACTGTGCGCTGGGGGAAGGGGATCTCGATGCCGACCTCGTCGAAGGCCTTTTTGATCCGAGCCCGCAGGGCGCGGGCGACGGCCCACTGCTCGCTGGGATCGGTCTTGGCCACGAGGCGGATGACCACGGCGTCGTTGCCCAGTTCCTGAACCCCCCACACCGAGGGCTCCTCCAGAATGGTGAGCTCGGGGTGGTTCTCCTGCCACAACTCGTCGGCCACAGCCTTCATTACCTCGCTGGCCTGGTCGATGTCGGTGTCGTAGCTGACCCCGATGTCCAGGATCGCCCGTGACCAGAGCTGCGAGTGGTTCGCGGTGCGGCGAATCTCGCCGTTGGGCACGGTCCAGACCACTCCGTGGACGTCCCGCAGGGTGGTGGTACGCAAGCTGACCTTCTCGATGACTCCCGATGTGTCGCCCACGTCCACCACGTCGCCCACGCCGAACTGGTCCTCGATGAGGATGAAAATGCCGGCCAGGAAGTCGCGCACCAGGGATTGGGCCCCGAAGCCCACTGCCAGGCCGGCGATGCCGGCGCCGGCGATCAACGGCGCCAGGTCAATGTTGAGCTCGCTCAAGCACAGCATCGCCGCCACGGCGAAAATGAGCGCGGTGGCCAGGCTCTTCAACACCGCAGCGATGGTCTCGATCCGCTGGCTGCTGCGAACCTGGCGCTCTTGGATGCGCCCGATGGCTTTGGCCGCCCGGGTCCCGAAGTCCAGCTTGCCGGCGCTTTCGAGTTGCTCCTCGGTGTCGGTTTCGCTCTGGCGCACCAGGCGGGCCACTGCACGCGCGATCACCTTGTGGACGATCTTCTTGATGATCCAGGCCGCCAGCAGGATGAGGGCGATCCGCAGGGGCCGCTCCACCACCCATCCGATGATCTCGGCCAGCCGCTCGTTCTCGGTGTTGTCGAAAACCAGTTCGCAGAAGAAGCCGGGGTCGGGGCCGCAGGCGTCGTTGACGGTTGCCCCAGGAACTGTGAAAGCCATCAGGCAAGCGTACCGGTATGCCCGTCGGATGGGTCAGCCGCAACATGAACCCGTTGGTCAGCCAGTCCGCTATTAGGGCAAGTGCATTATGAAAATTGAGCGGAATACCCTCAACTTCTGGCGGTTGTCCATAAAGGAAGCAGAGAATTGCAGCAAACGAGGAGCACCCCATGCTTGACCCCAACCGGTGGACGCTGAAGACCAGGGAGGCGTTCAACCATGCCTCCGGCATGGCCCAGTCGAAGAGCCACCCCGAAGTGACCCCCGACCACCTGCTGCTGGCTCTGATCGGTCAAGCCGACGGGGTGGTGCTGCCGGTTTTGCAGCGCACCGAGGTGGCGCTGCCCGAGCTGCGGCGCCGCTTGGAGGCCCATCTGGGCGGTCTGCCGTCGGCCTATGGAACCGAGGTGCGCACTGCCCGGGATTTGGTCGAAACCATGGAAACGGCGGATGCGGCCCGAGTCGAGCTGGGCGACGAGTACTTGTCCACGGAGCACCTGCTGCTGGCTTTGTCCGAGCAGGTGGGCGTGGGCCGCGACGAGCTGTTGAAAGCCCTGGCGGAGGTGCGGGGCTCCCACCGGGTGACTTCGACCACCCCCGAGGACTCCTATCAGGCGCTGGAGAAGTACGGGCGGGATCTCACCGTCATGGCCCGCAACGGCAAGCTCGACCCGGTGGTCGGACGCGATGAGGAAATTCGCCGCACCATCCAGGTTCTGAGCCGCCGCACCAAGAACAACCCGGTGCTGATCGGCGAGCCCGGTGTGGGCAAGACCGCCATCGTGGAGGGCTTGGCCCTTCGCATCGCCGACGGCGATGTGCCCGAGGGGCTGAAGAACAAGCGGCTGGTGGCCCTCGACATGTCGGCCATGGTGGCCGGGGCCAAGTACCGGGGGGAGTTCGAGGAGCGGCTCAAGGCGGTGCTGAAGGAGATCACCGACGCCGACGGCGAGGTGGTCACGTTCATGGACGAGCTGCACACCATTGTGGGGGCGGGCGCAGCCGAGGGGGCCATGGACGCGGGCAACATGATCAAGCCCATGCTGGCCCGCGGCGAGCTGCGCATGATCGGCGCCACCACATTGGACGAGTTCCGCGCCCATATCGAGAAGGATGCCGCCCTGGAGCGCCGCTTCCAGCAGGTGTACGTGGGCGAGCCTTCGGTGGAGGATGCCGTCGCCATCCTGCGAGGGCTCAAAGAGCGCTACGAGGTCCACCACGGTGTCCGCATCCAAGACGCTGCTTTGGTGTCGGCCGCCGTGCTGTCGGATCGATACGTGACCGGGCGGTTTCTGCCCGACAAAGCCATCGACCTGATGGACGAGGCCGCGTCCATGCTCCGCATCGAGATCGACTCCATGCCCACCGAGATCGATGTGGTGGACCGCCGCATCCGCCAACTCGAGATCGAGCAGGTGGCGCTGGCCAAGGAGTCCGACGCGGCCTCGGCTGAGCGCTTGGAGGCCTTGGAGGAGGAGCTGGCCAACCTGCGGGAGGAACTGGCGGGCATGCAGGCACACTGGCAGTCGGAAAGGGAGGCCATTGCCCGGATCCGAACCCTGAAGGAGCGACATGAGGCCCTCAGCACCGCCCTTGACCGAGAGGCCGACCTGGAGCGGGCCGCAGAGATGCGCTACGGCAAGCTCCCCGAGTTGGAGCGCCAGATCGCCGAGGCCGACCAGCGGTTGGCAGAGCTCCAGGCCGACCGGCAGATGCTCAAAGAGGAGGTAGACCCCGACGACGTGGCCGCCGTGGTGTCCCGCTGGACCGGCGTGCCGGTCACCCGCCTGATGGAGGGAGAGACCGACAAGCTGCTGCGCCTGGAATCGGTGCTGGGCCGGCGGGTCATCGGCCAAACCGAGCCGGTGCATCTGGTGGCCTCGGCCATCCGCCGCAGCCGGGCCGGGCTGTCGGACCCCAACCGGCCCATCGGATCGTTCCTGTTCATCGGCCCCACCGGTGTGGGCAAGACCGAGCTGGCCCGCGCGCTGGCCGACTTCCTGTTCGACGAGGAGAAGGCCATGGTTCGCATCGACATGTCGGAGTACATGGAGCGCCACAGCGTGTCCAGGCTCATCGGCGCGCCTCCCGGCTATGTCGGGTTCGACGAGGGCGGCCAGCTCACCGAGGCGGTGCGCCGCCGGCCCTATGCGGTGGTGCTGCTGGACGAGATCGAAAAGGCCCACCCGGAAGTTTTCAACGTGCTCTTGCAGCTCTTGGACGACGGCCGGCTGACCGACGGGCAGGGGCGCACGGTGGACTTCGCCAACGCGGTGCTGATCATGACCTCCAACCTGGCCGTCGATCCCAAGGAGTACTTCCGCCCCGAGTTCGTGAACCGCATCGACGACATCGTGGCGTTCGGGGAGCTGAAGCCCGAGCACCTGGCCCAGATCGTCGATCTCCAGATCGACCGGCTGGCCGAGCGCCTGGCCGCCCGCCGTGTCACCCTGGTGGTCGGCGAGGATGTGCGGGCCAAGCTGGCCGCCGAGGGCTACGACCCCGCCTACGGCGCCCGCCCGCTCAAACGGCTGATCCAGCGGGAGCTGGCCGACCGCCTCGCCGAGGCCGTCCTCAGCGGGAAGATCGCCGAAGGGGCGACGGCTAAGGCCGCTCTGGACTCTTCCGGGGACATCCAGATCGGCTGAGGCCGAAGCCGCCTCAAGAATGATTGGCAGGTCGGCGGTCTGGTTTATACGTTCTGTGTGGTGACCGCTGCTGGACGACTCGCCCGCGTGTTGCTCCAGTTATGCCGGGCGGCCACAGCGGTCCTGCTGGCGCTGGCACTCGGCGCTTCGGCTGCGAGCGCGCAGAATGTCCCCAGCGGCGGGTTCACCAGCGGGGACATCGCGGTGCGCGACAGGCTTATCGCCGCCCAGGAGAGCCAGCTCGACTACTACCGGTGCCGATTCGGGGTGGACGTTTCGGCGGTGAGCGGCGGTTGCGCGGATGGCTCGCCAACCCCGGGGTTGGGCCGGCCGGGTGTTTTCGGTGGGTTGCCGACCTTTGTAGAGGTCGCGGCCCGCGACAGATTGATCGCACGTCAAGAAGCGCTGCTGAACGTGTACCGCTGCCGTTACGGTATGGACACCCATGCGGTGAGGGGCGGCTGCGAGCAGTTCGCCAATGCGGGCTCGGCTGCTCCGGGCAGCGGCGCCCTCCTGTTGCCTGCGGATGCCATCGCCGACGGGGGCCTCCCCAAGGGGCTTGTCACCCCAGCCGGTGTGACCGTTGCGGTGGCCGGGCGCGACGGCGACGCCTACCGGGTGGTCACGCCCTGCGGCAACCACGCCACCGTGAGGACCGGGCGCCCCCTGCGGGATGTGAGGGTGGTGATCGATCCCGGCCACGGGGGGCCTTTCGACACCGGCCCCCGCGGCCCCAATGGTTTGGTGGAGAAAGACCTGAACTTGACCCTCAGCCGAGCCGTTCTGGGCGAGTTGGCCAGCCGCGGCATCGCTGCGGCCACCACCCGAACCGGCGACTACGGCACCTTGCTGAGGGTTCGAGCGCTGTTCGCCGATGCTTTGGGCGCCGAGGCCCTGGTCTCGCTTCACCACAACGCCCCCACCTTCGCCACGGGCGCCGCCCCGGGCAGCGAGGTGTTCGTGCAGTCGGAGTCGCGGCAGTCCGCCCGCGCCGACTCCGCCCGCCTCGGGGGCCTGCTGTACGGCGAGATCACAGAGGCCTTGAGCCGTTTCACGGGCGTGCGGTGGAGCCGGTTGCGCGACGCGGGGGTGCTGAGGGTGCTCGTCCCAGACGGTCGTGATGCCTACGGGATGATCCGGCGCCCCAATCTGCCCGCTGTGCTGGTGGAATACGGGTACCTGTCCAATCCGTCCGAGGCCGCCCTCTTCGCTACCGACGAGTACATAAGCGCAGCGGCCAAGGCCACAGCCAACGCCATCGAGGCCTACTTGAACACCGACCGGCCAGGCACCCAGGTCAGATCGCAGCCCCGCGTTTTCACCCCTGGAAACGCCACGTCCCGATGCGCCGATGTGGAGTTGGAATAGGGCTGCTGGGCGATGCGCCGAGGTGGAGTTGGAATAGGGCTGCCCGGTGCCGATCGTCCGGCGGGGTGCTGTTCCAAGCGACCGACCACTTAGGCTGTGGCGGTGCAGATAGCCCTCATCCGCCACGGCCAGCCCGAACGGGAGCGCAACGCCGACAAGGTCGCCGATCCGGGGTTGAGCGAGCTGGGCAGATGGCAGGCGGAGCGGTTGGCCGACTGGCTGGAGCACGAGCCCTTCGACCACATCATCTCCAGCACCAAGCGGCGGGCCACCGAGACCATCGAGCCGCTGGCCGCCCGGCTGGGGCTGGGGATCGAACTGGAAGAGGACTTCACCGAGATCGACCGCAACTCCAAGGTCTATCTGCCCACCGAGGTGCTGGCGGTCGAGGGCGGGGAGTACTACGAGGCCATCCGGTCCCAGGACTACGCCGCCATCGGCTGGGACACCCCCGAGGAGTTCCACAAGCGGGTGATGGCCGCCTTCGAGCGGCTGTGCGAGACCCGGCCCGGCCGGCACGTTGCCGTGGCGTGCCACGGGGGGGTGATCAACCGGGTGGTTTCCGAGCTGGTCATGGCCTCGGAGCGGATCCACATCCACGTGTCCTACACCGGTATCTTCCGGGTGTGGGTCGACGACGACCGCCGGATGCTGATGAGCATGAACGAGACCGCCCACTGCTGCGCCACCCGCACCGAGGTCACCGGCGCAATGCGCGACGGCATGGTTAGCGCCCCTCAATTTTAATGTTTGATTCGAGGGTTGCCAGGTCGGCTTGCCAGCACCCCGTCAAATGCGACGGTTGGAAGCCCATCTCGTTGTTCATGGACAGCATGGCGGCGTTGCTCTGGGCGTTGCCGGTGCGCAGTGTGGCTACTTCTGGGGCTTCGGAGCGCAGCCTTTGCCACATTGCGGCCTTCATCTGGCGTCCGATGCCCCGGCCCCGGTGGGCGGGGAGCACGACGGTGTTCCACTGCCATGCGAAGGCTGGGCGAAAGCGGTTGACGAACACCTCGGTGGCGCCCGCGGCCGACCCGTCGGCGCAGACGGCCAGGATGCCCAGATAGTCGATGCCGCAGGCGTCGCGGGCGTCGAAGTCGGCTCGCAGGGTGGCCGCGTCGTAGGAGATGTCCGCGATTTCGAGGTCGTCGGTGGGGGCGTCGTTCATGGCGTTGGCAGTGGCTGCGAGGGCATCGATGTGGCGGTCGGGACAGCGGCCCTGCCAGTACACCAGATCGATGTCGTCAGGAGCGGCATCGATCCACCTTCTCATCAGATCGGCGTTTACCGAGGCCATATCCAAATCGGACTCCTGCTCGGTGGAGCGCAACTCGGCGCCCAGCCCGGTCCAGAATGCGTCGGCTTCGGGCGTGCAATCGCCACAGGCGATGACCGAGGTTCGGCCATCGGCTTGTGCCGCAGCCAGCAGTTCGCGCAGCACAGACATTGACGCGCCGCTGAGGGCTGGGGCCAGTTCCATGATGGCCAGCGACGCGTTGGCAGGATCGCGGGTCAGCTCCAAGTGGCCGATGGCGACGGCCTGCCCGCCGTCGAACGCAACAATCCGCTCGTGGCGGGCGTTTTCGCTGGCGTTGTCGGCGAAGGTCGCCCGCAACTCGCCTGCTGGGGTGACGGGAATCTCCGGGTCGCGGGCGCGGTCCACCCGCTGCTGGAGTTCCAGCGCTGCCCCGAATTCGCTCCGGTCAAGCGCCCGGGCGTCGAACACCTGCATAGTATGATTTTGGTCACGCCCAGCTCGCTAAAGAAAGCGGGCGATGCCGTGGATGGCAATACCGGCAAGGGCCCCGATCAACGTGCCGTTGATGCGGATGAACTGGAGGTCGCGGCCGACGCGGCGCTCGATGCGGTTGCTGGTGTCGTCGGCGTCCCAGCGGGCCACGGTGGTGCCGATCACGTCGGCCACCTCGGCTTGGGCGTGGCGGGCCAGCATGCTCACTGCGGAGACCAGCCACCGGTCCACCCGATCTTGGAGGCCGGCGTCGGTTTGCAACGACTCCCCGGCCCGAGCCAGAACCGCCTCCACCCGCGTCGCCAACCGCTGGTTGGTTTGGAGGCGCTGGGCGTAGCTTCTCAGCCCTGCGTCGATGCGCAGATGCAGCTCGTGGCCGGGGTCGTCGGCCATGTCGGCCAGCACTCCCCGCACCCCCCGGTGGAGGCGGGTGAAGATGTGGTGGTCGAGCACCTTGGGGGTGTAGACGGGCGCCTCCTCCACGATGCGGTCTCGCAGCACCTCGTAGTTGTCCACCAGGAAGCGATCGGCCCGCTCCACGGCGGCGTAGACCATTGAGCGGTGGTGTTCGCCGTCGACCATCGACTCCAGCAGCCGGCCCAGCGCGGGACCCGACACCAGCCCGGCATCGCCCTCAGCGGCCAACCAGCGGCCCAGGGCTTCGGCGGGGGCCCGCTCGGCCACCCATTGGGCAAGATCGTCGGGTTCGAAGAAGTTGTCCTGCACGAACTCGCCCAGGCTGGCGCCGATGGCGTCTTTGCGCCGAGGGATGATGGCGGTGTGGGGGATGGGGATGCCCAGCGGGTGGCGGAACAGGGCGGTCACCGCGAACCAGTCGGCCAGCCCGCCGATCATGGCCGCCTCGGCGGCAGCCTCCACATAGCCGGCCCAGCCGCCGCCGTCGGCGAGCAACCGCATCACCACGAACAAGGCGGCGGCAGCCAGCAGCAGGCCGGTGGCCCGCCGCTTGGCCCGACGAAGCGAGGCCGGGTCGCCGGTGGCCCTCATCGCCTCATGCTATGGCGCTGGAGTGCTGCTCGGCGCCCTCGCGCCTGAGGTTGCTTGCGGGCCATTGAGGCAGAAAAAGAAAATAGTGAAGAAAGTGAAAACAGGGAAGAAAAAGAAAATAGTGAAGCTTTGAGATAGACTGCGGGCGTGGAGAAAGAACGACCCCGCTACTTTCCCGACGAGGGGGATGTCGCTGATTCGCAGCCGTTCACTCCAGGGTTCGGGAGCACGCCGCCGTGCTTGGTGGGCAGAGATGAGCTGATCCGCGATGTGTGCGCCCTGCTGGCGGGCGATCCCGCAAGCGAGGGAGGCGCGAATGTGCTGCTGGCGCCGCGGGGTTTGGGCAAGACGGTTGTGTTGAACGAGATCGAGGACGCCGCCCAAGAAGAGCGGGGCTGGCTGGTTCTTTCGGTCTCAGGTACCGACGGCGATCCGATTGCGGAAACGCACAAGGCGGTACTTCGAGTACACGACTCTTGGGCGCAAGCTCACGGTGAACCCGTTAAGCGACAGGTATCTGGCATGAACCTGGGAGTCGGGGGCTTGTCGGCCGGGGTCTCGTTCAACGAGGAGGTCGACATGAGGCGAACGAGATACGGCGATGACCTTCGGCGCGATCTGGGGGAGCTCGCGGGCGCGGCCGCCCAAATGGGTGCCCGCGTGCTGCTCACCATGGACGAGATGCATGCGATCCCGCTGGCCAAAGCCCGACAGCTCGGCTCGTACATTCAGCACATCGCCAAGCGGGAGCGGCAGGCGCTGGTGTTCGTGGGGGCGGCATTGCCCTATATCACCGAAACCCTGCTGGCCGACCGGAAATCGACGTTCTTGCAGCGCCTTGCTGTCCACAGGGTGGACAACTTGTCCGAACCCGAGACGAGGCGCGGCCTTCGAGAGCCGATTGAGATGCACGGGGGCCTCATCGGCGAAGACGCCTTAGACATTGCCACCTCAGCAGTAGCTGGCCATCCGTACATGCTTCAGTTGGTGGGAGACAGAATGTGGCGCGCGGCGGGGGGTGCTGGCAACCCAATCGCCATCAACCACGCCAAGGGAGCCGTCGCCGAGGCCAGAGAGTCGCTGGAAGATCACTTGTTTGCCCCGACATGGGAGAGCCTGTCGGACACCGACAAGCGCTTCCTGGCAGCCTTGGCTGTTCTTGCCGAGGGAGACGATTCGCCTCGGGTCACCTCGGTATGCGAAGAGGCTGGCATTGGCAAGCCCAGCGCAAGCGCGTATCGCCGGCGGCTCTTGCTGTCGGGGATGGTAAGCCCTGGCAGTCGAGGCAGATTGAAGCTGGCCCACCCGGCAATTGGTCCCTGGCTGCGCGGATCAATCACAACTGGCGCAGTGCGCGTCCCCGAAGCCCCCTTGCCCGGGATCTGAGTTCTTCATGTGTTGGTGGAGGCTCTGAGGTCGGCAGTTCACCTAGGCGGAGGCTGCGCTGACCGCATCCACATAAGAGTAGGCCCGCTCATCGTGTCGGCGCAGCCATTCCCAGGCTCGCTCGTCAATGTGGGCATCCACCGGGGCTCGGGAAACACGGCCCGACTGGCTGATGGTGTCTAGAAATCGAACAGCCGCGCCATGGTCGGCTCTGTACCTGAGCAGAGTCCACGTCTCGCCGAGCACAAGATTGGAAGTGCGAACAGGCTCGTTGTCCCTGGTCCACAAAGCGGTGGCATCGGGGTGCCGCCGGTCGCGGGGAAGCAGCAGGCCAACCCAAAATGAAGTGTCTGCGAACCTCACTGGAGATAGATGGCCGCGTCGATGTCGTCGATGGGATCGATGTCCACAGATCCGATCAGGGCGTCGACTGGGTCAGCGTTCTCGGTGAGCGCATGCTCTAGGGACTGGCGCACAGCCATCCTGACCAGTTCGGACCGGGTCCTCCCGGATCGCGCTGCCTCCGCGGTGAGGGCGTGGTCCAAATCGTCTTCCATATATAGCTGTATACGCCGCACAAGGTCAATATACACTATCTTTCTTGGAGTCAGTCTGGGTGTCGGGAATTGGGTTCTCCACGGGTGCTTGCGGCGAGGCGGGGTTTACGCTTGAGGGATGGCGCAGGAGGGTCTCAGCCGGGCTGAGCTGATCGAGGCATCTGGTCTGGCTGCTGAGCAGGTGGATTTGGCCATCGATGCTGGATTGGTGATTCCCGACGACTTAGGTCGGTTCAAAGAGGATGCGGTCACGATGCTGCAAGCCGGTGCCGCCCTCGTGGCGGTCGGGGTGAGCGTGCCCGACTTGGCCGCGCTGGCTGTTCGCCACGCCCGCAACGTGGAGGCGGTGGTGGATGAGGCGGTGGACCTGTTCTTGGATGCCATGGGCACCGGAGAATTGACCGGCAGCGACTTGGAGAATCTGACTCCGCTGGTTGAGGCGCTCGTGCCCCAAGTGGTGGCGCTGGTGGGCGAGCACTTTCGCCGGACCCTGCTGAGCAGGGCGGCGGCCCGGCTGGCAGAGCGGGTGAAATGAACCCTCTGGAGGAATTCGCCTCATGGCCCGGCGACGACCGGGTGTATTGGCGGGCCCCGGGCGCCGACGCCATGGCCGGGCTGGGTGTGGCGCGGGCCGTCGAGGTGGATGGCCCGTGGCGCTTTGAGGCCGCCGCCGCAGCCGCGGCTGAGTTGCTGGACGAGGGTGAGGTCGCCTTTGCCGGCTTCGGTTTCGCCGATCGGCCGGGAACGGGCGCTTGGGATGGTTACCCGAGCGGGCGGTTGGTGGTGCCGGAACGGATTGTCCGGGGGTCGGCACAAGGAGCAGGCCACGCCGGCGACGGCAACGCCTTGCGGATTGAAGACGGAACTCGGGCCGCCTATCGAGACACGGTGAAGCAGGCCGCCGATGCCATCGATGTCGGGGAGCTGGCCAAGGTGGTGGTCGCTCGGGAAGTGGAGGCGGTGGGCAGCATCGACCCCGCGGTGGTTCTGTCCCGGCTGTCGGATCGCTTCGAGTCGTGTGCGATATTCGGCTTCGGCCGGGGCAGGTCGTGCTTTGTGGGCGCGAGCCCTGAGGTTTTGGCTGAGCTCAATGGCGATGTGGTTACCACCTACGCAGTGGCCGGCACCGCTCCTCGAGGGGCCACACCGGCCGACGACGCTGCGATTGCCGAGCGGTTGGCCGCCGATCCCAAGGAGCAGGCCGAGCACCACTATGTCGTGGAATACCTCCGGACTCGCTTGGCCCTGGCGGGAGTGGACTTGGATCCCACCGGCGACACCGGGGTTCGGACGCTGCCCGGCATTCACCACCTGGCCACTGCGGTTACCGGCCGGGTCGCCCCTGAACCCGGCATGGCCCTGCGGCTGGCCGGCGCCCTTCACCCCACACCGGCAGTGGGGGGCACGCCGACCACGTTCGCACAGCAGTGGATCGCCGAGCACGAGGGGCTCGACCGCGGGTGGTACGCCGGGCCGGTGGGATGGATTGACCACCGGGGCTGCGGCTCGTTCTACGTGGCCCTGCGCTCGGCGCTGATCGGTCCCAGTGGGATGCGCCTATGTGCCGGGGCGGGCATCGTGGCCGGGTCCGACCCTGAACAGGAGCTGGTGGAGACCGACATCAAGCTGGCCGCCGTTTTGGATGTGGTGACATGACCGAGTCGGCTTGTTGTCGGCTGGTCATCGGAGCAGCGCTCGCCGTTTTGGATGTGGTGATATGACCGACCTGGCGTATCGGGCCACCGGACGTTTTTGGGCTGAACTCGCGGCCTGCGGGGTGGCCGACGTGGTGGTGTCGCCCGGATCCCGGTCCACCCCCCTAGCGGTGGGCGCCCGCAACCAGGAAGGGCTTCGGATCACCGTGCAGCTCGACGAGCGGGTGGCGGGGTTCTGCGCTCTGGGCATGGCCAAAGCGTCGGGCCGGCCGGTGGCGCTGGTGTGCACCTCGGGCACTGCGGCGGCCAACTATCTGCCCGCGGTGGCAGAGGCCCACCACAGCGGGGTGCCACTGGTGGTATGCACTGCCGACCGACCCCCGGAGCTGCGAGACACCGGTGCCGGCCAGACCATCGACCAGGTGAAGCTGTACGGCGGCCACGTTCGCTGGTACGCCGAGATGCCGTGCGACTTCGACCATCCCGACTACTTCGCCCGGCTGGCCGTGCGAGCGGCAACCATGGCAGCGGCCGGGCCCGACCCCGGTCCGGTGCATCTGAACTGGCCCTTCCGCAAACCGCTGGAGCCACAAGGCCCGGTTCCCCGATTCCCGCCGACGCCGGGTCAGCCGGTTGCCCCTGTCCGCCCTCTGGCTGATGCCGATGTCGAGGCCCTGTGCCGCTTGGGTGGCCGCCGCGGGCTGATCGTGGCCGGAGCGTTGGACGTGGACGATGCCGGCGCCGCAGCCATTGCCGCCTTTGCCGAGGCAGCCGGCTGGCCTGTGGTGGCCGACGCCGGATCGCAGCTCCGGGGCCGGGGGCCTCTGGTGCTCGACGGCGCCGAGGGGGTGCTGAGCCGCGCTGATCTGGCCCCTGACGTGCTGGTCCGCCTCGGCGGTCCCTCCAGCAACCGGGCGGTCATTGAATTCGCTGGTTCTTGCCCAGCGTCCGACCGACTGCTGGTGGATCCCCGACGGCGGTGGCAGGATCCGTCGTTCGGATGGACGGCTGCGCTGCCGTCCGATCCGGCGTCCTTGCTGGACGCGGCCGCTGGGCAGATGGCCCCGGCCGATGATGCCTGGGCGCTGAGTTGGATTGATGCGGCTGCCGCCGCGTGGGATCGGGTGGAGGCGGTTCTGGGTTCAGGCGATTTACTGGAGCCGTTGCTGGCCGCCACTCTTCTGCGGGCGCTGCCCCCGGAGGTGTCGCTCTACGCATCCAGCAGCATGCCGGTGAGGGATGTGACCTCGTTCTGGCCCTCGGACGCCCTGCCCCGACGGGTGCTGTCCAATCGGGGGGCCAACGGCATCGACGGCGTGGTGTCGTCGGCGCTGGGTGCAGCCCAGGGGCTCGATCAGCCGGTGACGGCGTTGGTGGGCGACGTGGCGCTGCTGCACGACATCGGGGGGCTTTTGGCCGCATCGCTGTCGGATGCCGACCTGACGGTGGTGGTGCCCAACAACGGCGGAGGGGGCATCTTCTCGCTGCTGCCGGTGGCCGACGGCGGTCCCGAAGTCCACTTCGAGGAGTTGTTCCACACCCCGCACGGGGTCGACCTCGGGGAGCTGGCCGGCGGACTGGGCATCGCCTACTACCGGGCCGAGCAGGCCGATGACCTGGCTGAGGCCGTTTCCAGCGCCACCGGGGTGGCGGTTATCGAAGTGCCCATCGACCATGCAGCGGCCATGAAACAGCGCAAGCAGCTTGCTGGGCTGGCCGAATGAGCAGCACACCTTTGCTGGCTTGCACAAGCGTCGCGCTGCCGGGTGGTGCCCGCGTGGTGGAGCCGTTGCCCGCAGTACCCGCAGCACTGGCTTGCACAAGCGTCGCGCTGCCGGGTGGTGCCCGCGGTTGGCCGGCCGAATGAGCAGCAGAACCATCGTGGTCTTGCACGGGTTCACCGGTTCAGCCGCGGCCATGACCCCGCTCACCAGCCGTCTTCCCAGCCCGGTGCTCGCGCTCGACCTGCCTGGCCATGGCGCGGGGCCGATTTCCGATGATCCGGCCGATTACACCATGGCTGCGGCGGCACAGGGGGTGGTCGCGGCCACTGCCGCTCTAACGCCATTCGCCCTGGTGGGCTATTCGATGGGCGGCCGGGTGGCTCTGCATGTCGCCTTGGCCCACCCCGAGCGGGTGGCGGCGCTGGCCCTCATCGGCGCCCGAGCCGGGATAGGCGGTCCTGGCGAGCGGGCCGAGCGCATCGCCGCCGACGAGGCGCTGGCCGACAAGATCGAGTCGAACGGCATCGAGTGGTTCGCCGATTTCTGGGCCGGCCAGCCGCTGTTCGCCAGCCAGCGCCGTCGGCTGACCGCTGAGCAGCAAGCCGAGTTGCGGGCCCAGCGTGCGGCCTGCGATCCCCGAGGCCTGGCTCACAGTCTGCGGGGCATGGGCGCGGGGGCGGCAGAGCCAGTCGGCTGCCGTCTGTCGGAGCTGTCTATGCCCTGTGCCCTCATTGCCGGGGCCGACGACGCAAAGTTCGCCGCCATCGCCCGCCGAATGGCCGCGGCCATTCCCCAGGCCGAGGTCTGTCTGATTCCCGACGCCGGCCATGCCGCTCACCTCGAGGCGCCCGATGCGGTGGCCTCCGTGGTGGTCCAATGCGTGTCGAGCTAAGAGAAATCGCCCTAGAGCTGCGCCTTCCGGTGATGACAGGACGAGGGGTTATCACCCAAAGAGATGGCGTGCTGGTGCAGGTGTCCGACGGCGGCATCAGCGGTTGGGGGGAGGCTATGCCCCTGCCCGGATGGCCAGGGGCCGATCTTTCGGCGACACGCCGGGCATTGGAACAATGGGCGGCCGAGCCCGACCAAGGCAGTCTGCCTGCCGAGCGCTTTGCCCGCGGAGCGGTCGAACTTGCCCTGCTCGACTTGAAGTCTCGGCGCCGCGGCCGGACCCAAGCCGAGGTGCTAGCCGGCGGAGGGCCGGTTGCTGATTCAGTGGAGCTCAACGCCTTGGTGCGCAACGCTGAGGAAGCAGCGGCCGCAGTGTCCGATGGATACAGCACACTGAAGCTCAAGGTGGGAGCACACGATTTGGACAATGACATAGCCGCGGTGGCCGCTTTGAGGGAAGCAGTTGGGGACTCTCCGCGGCTGCGGCTGGATGCCAACGGTGTGTGGAATGCGGAGCAGGCGGTGGATGCGCTGGCCCGGCTGGAGGAATTCAATATCGAATATGTGGAGGAACCCACCCCGGGTCTCGACGCCTTGGCCCAGGTGGCCAGGCGCTCACCCATCGCGGTGGCTGTCGATGAGAGTCTGGAGCAGCCCGAGGCGCCCATTCCCGAGGAGATTTCAGTGGTGGTGGTAAAACCCATGGCCTTTTGGGGGCCGACGAATGCCCACTCGTGCGCCACAAGGTGGGTTGAGCAGGGGCACAAGGTCATTGTCACCAGCTACCTGGACTCCGCCCTTGGCCAGCACGCCGCCTTGAGCGTGGCCGCCGCCCTCCCAGGCCCCCCACAAGTCCACGGTGCTGTCGCTCCTGGCCTTTTCACCCGTGATCTTGCCGATCCGCTGCCAATGTCCAATGGACGCTGCCTGGTTCCTCCCCACAGTCCTGTTCCATCTGGTTTTGAGGCTGTCGCGGGAGACTGCTCTTCACGGCCCCAGCGTTGAGCTGATTCCGACACACCACTAGCCGGAGCGCTACGGCCCGTACACAACGGTATCGGTGTTGGCGTCGATGATGATGCGGCTGTCGAGGGGCTGGCCGAGGGTGATATGAGCGGTCTGTTGAAGGCCAGAGCGCCGGCACTCCTCGGTGGCAACCAGGGCGTAGACGGCGACCTTGATTTGGGTGATGCCGTATTCGATCTCCGCGTCGCTGAACTCCTCGCACTCGGTTCCCCAGTAGCGGACGGCAAGGGTCCGGTCGTCGTCGGCCACCACCACGTTGTTGATGATGCGGATCTCCCGGGGCGGCCCCTGAGGAAGCTCCCCGGCCTTGGTGGTGCATCCCGCGGCCAGCAGCACCATCGCTAGGAGCGAGGCGGCCAATCTGATCCTCGAAGATGCCCTGCCTCTTGCTCGCTCCACGTCTTGATCATGCCACCCAACAGGGTTGGGCAATACCGTTGAGTCGTGGGACTCCGGCGGTCACAGCTTGCGGTGGTGTGGTTGATCGGCGCTGCGGGGGTGCTTCCCAACGCCGCCATTGCCCCGGCTCTCCCCGACATAGCCGATGCTTTCGGCATCTCCGACCAGACCTCGGTGTTCATCTTGATGACTGCCCACGCCCCCGGCTTGTTTATGGCCTTCGTGATCGGGGTGGCCGCCGACCGCTTCGGACGCCGCCGGACAATCGTGCCCTGCTTGCTGCTGTTCGGCCTGGGCGGATTGGCCATCATGGCCTCCACCAACCTGGCCATGCTGTTGACCTTCCGCTTCATCCAAGGCCTGGGCACCGCTGGTTTCCTCAGCTTGGCCATAGTCATCATCGGCGACAATTACGAGGGCGCCGAGCGCACCCGCATCATCGGCCAGAACGCACTGTCCATCACTTTGAGCGTGGCCCTGCTGCCTGCCGCCGGGGGCTTGCTCACCGAGCTGTTCGGTTGGAGAGGGCCGTTCGCAATGCATGCCGCCACCATTGTGCTGGCCTTCTTCGCCGCCACGCTGTTGCCGCCTGATGAGCGGCGGACGCCCGAGACGCTGCGCAACCAGCTTCGCCAAGCCCGCCCCCACTTGGTGCAAAGAGAGGTTGGGGTGCTGCTGCTAGTGGCGCCTTTCACGTTCCTGGTGTTCTTCGCCATGGGAACCACAACCATGCCCATCCATCTGGAGAACGAGTTCAGCGCCTCAGCCGGGATCCGCGGCCTGATCCAGTCGCTGCCTGCGGTGTCGGCCGGATTGGTGGCGCTGAACATGGGGCGCATCGCCACCCGCCACTCCACCTCGGCAATAGTGCGGGCCGGCTACGTAGGGGTCTTGGTCTGTCTGGTTGGAATTGCGCTCTCGCCCTCCCTGGCTGTGATCATCGCCCCCGTGCTGGTGAGGGGGGCCGCTGATCAGCTTGTTATCGTCCCCCTGCAAAGCCGGGCCGCATCGTTGGCTCCAGAGGGGCACCGAGCCGTGATGGTGGCAGCCTATGGAACCGCTGTTCGCATCGGCCAGGTCAGCGGCCCCGCCGCCGTGGCCGGCCTGCTCGCCGTCGGCGATACTCGCCTCGTCTTCTGGGCCGGCGCCGCCCTCTCCGCCGCCATGCTCGTCTTCATCACCCTGACCCGCACCTACATAGACCGCGACCCCTGGTTCAAATCGCCCTCCAGATGAACTGGCGTATTGCTGAAGGGGCTATGAGACTGAGGCGGACACCTTCACCCCGGGCTTGGGCGCCCTGCCGACCGCGGATACCACCCCTCCGAAAAGATGCAAACGCCTCCCCGCTGCAACGCATTCAATGACGACAGCATGCCATACCCTCGGGTTTTCCTGCCCGGCTCAACGAGCCGGTGCTCGCTTCATACTGCGTGGCCCCAAACTACCTCCCCTCCCTTGAGGTGGCAAGGATGCCGATTGCGGGAATTGGCCCGGACCCTGTGAGTGTGCCATTTTGAGATGGCTTTGAGTGCCCGCGTCGCCGGAGGAATGCGGTTGGCGAGTCTGAACAGCAAGAACAGCAAGGAGTGTGGTCATGGGTGAAAGTGAATTCGTGCGGATTGAGACCGGTACGGCAGAGGCGGTTGCCACCCTTCGTCTGGACCGGCCCAAGGTCAACGCTTTGAACTCGCAGATGGTGGCCGAACTGCACCAGGCCGCCGACGAGCTGGCCGCACGCACCGACATCCGGGCCGTGGTGATCTGGGGTGGGCCCAGGGTGTTTGCTGCGGGCGCTGACATCAACGAGTTCTCTGGGATGGATGCCGTCGGCGCCCGGAGTCTGAGCCGGCGGATCAACGATGCCTGTCGGGCGCTCGAACAGCTTCCCCAGATCACCATTTGCGCCATAAACGGATACGCCCTGGGCGGAGGCTGCGAGCTGGCCATGTCCGCCGAGTTCCGCCTGGTGGGCGAAAGCGCGGTTCTGGGTCAACCGGAGATCCTGCTGGGCATCATCCCCGGCGGGGGAGGCACCCAGCGGCTGAGCCGCCTGGTGGGCATCACCAAAGCCAAAGAGCTGATATACACGGGGCGCAATGTGCAGGCTGACGAAGCGGTGGCCATCGGCTTGGCCTCAGCCGTTCATCCCGATGACGCGGTGTACCGGGAAGCGGTGAAGCTGGCCGCCCGCTATGCCGCCGGACCGGCGGCGCTGCCGCTGGCCAAACAGGTGATCCTCGACGGCTTCTCTCTGCCTCTTGACGAGGCGCTGGCGTTGGAGGTGGAGGCGTTCGCTGCCTGCTTCGACACCGAAGACGCCCGCATCGGCACCGCCAGCTTCCTTGAGCACGGCCCCGGCAAGGCCCAGTTCACCGGCTGTTAGCGGTGTAGGGCCTGCTCTTCGGGGGGTGTTGGGCCGAAGCGGCGCCAAACCCAGCCCAAGGCGGCGCCGATCACGATCATCAACACTCCGATGAGGGCCATGTCCAGCAGCCGACCGCTCAAGTCGCTCAGCAGTGCCTCGTGGATCGCCTGGGCGACCCTGACCGTGTTGGAGTCGTCGATCAGCACGGCCAGCAGCGCCCGGGAGCCGTAGACCCCCACTCCCAAAACACCGGCCATGGCCACTATGCCGGCGCCGATGCTCCACACCACCCGAGTGCGGGAAGGGGAGATCAACAGGGACGCGATGCCGCACAGCAATATGAGCGAGATGGTGGAAGACCGGCGGTCTTGGAGCTGCCCGAGGAACTCCCAGAAACGGTCGCCCGGTTCGGATCGTTCAAGCACGGTCATCACCCCGGCGCCGGCCGGTGTCGCGGCGGTGCCGAGAAATGCCAGCTCCTCGTTGGCCGTCACCTGTTCCAGCATCTGATCGAAGATCGGCCCGAGATCAACCTGCACACGGCGCACGGGCGAGCCGGCCACCGGTGCGCCGCCCTCCACAGCCATCACGCCGCGATGGGCTTGGCGCACCGCCTGTGTGAGCAGGCGGTTGTTGGCCTCGTCAGCGAGCAAGGCGGCCACCACCGGGGGAACCTCCTGCTGTATGGTCTGGCGGAGTCCGGCCGAGCCGGCGGGGGTGACTGGCGGGGCTGCCATCTCTATGGCGGTGGCAGTGAACGACTCGGCCACCAGCTTCTGCACGTCCTCGTTGTCGAATATCCCAGCAAACTCCTCGGTGAAGCGGTCCTCGTCGAACAGCACCAAGTCGGCGTAGGTGGTGAGTGCGGTGAATCCCGATCCGAACACCACGATCAGCAGCAGCAGCACGGCAACCGCCTCGCGTACCGTTCTGGAGGTGACGCTGCGCCAAGAGCGCGCCAACTGCTGAAGATAGTCCTCCATCGTGTTCAGTTTGCCTGATTCCTCATGCCATTCCCCATGCCATTCCACATGGCGCCTCCCCAGAGCGACGGCGGGCGCTGCTAGCGTAGCCACGCGGTGGGCAAAGAGGCGATCAGACACGGGTGGCCCATCGCCCCTGCCGACAAGCGTGAACGGGGTGATCTTCACCTAGAGTGACCAGCGGATGCTGTCTTTTGATCCCATCAGCGAAGCCCGCCGAAACTGGGTGGCCAACGAGTGGCGGTCTGTTGAGGCCATGTCGGCGGCCACGTCGATCACTCGGGCCAACCAGCTTGTGATCGGGCGCATCAATGATGCCCTGGTGCCGTTCGACCTCACGTTCTCGCGGTTCGAGGCGCTGGCCCTGCTCCACTTCTCTCGCCGCGGGTCGCTGCCGCTGGGAAAGATGGGCGATCGGCTGATGGTCCACCCCACCAGCGTCACCAATGCCATCGACCGCTTGGAGCGAGACGGGCTGGTGCGCCGGGTGCCCCATGCCGAGGACCGCCGCACCGTCTTGGCGGAGATCACCGACGAGGGGCGCCGGGTGGTGTCCAAGGCGGCCGATGCTCTGGCCGACATCGATTTCGGCCTGGCCAGCCTGTCGTCCGACGTCCTGGGCAGCCTGGATGACGCCATCCGCGCTCTGCGGCGAGGCGCCGGAGATTTTGTCGAGTAAGGCCGGGCGATGACCGAGTTCTTCTATGAAAAGGATGCCGATCTCGCTGCGCTGGACGCCCAGCAGGTGGCCGTGGTCGGCTACGGCAACCAGGGGAGGCCGTGGGCGCTGAACTTGCGGGATTCAGGCCTGTCGGTGTCAGTGCATGTGCGGGCCGACAAGAGCCGCGAGCAGGCCGTGGCAGACGGGTTTGACGCCGCAGACATCGCCGACGCCTCATGGGCCGACATCATCTGCGTGCTGATACCCGACGATGCCATCCCCCACCTGGGCCTGTCGCCGAAATCCGATGCGCTGACCATCGTGGCCAGCGGCTACACCCTGGCGTTCGACCGGTTCAGCCCCGACTGCGACATCGCCATGATCGCCCCCCGGATGCTGGGCCCCGAGGTGAGGCGCTGCTACGCGGAAGGGGTTGGGTTCATTACCTCTATAGGCGTGCAAACCGATGTCACCGGCACCGCCGAGGCCCGGACGCTGGCGGTGGCCAAGGCTATTGGCGGGCTTCGCCAAGGCGCCATCGCCATGACCCCCCATCAAGAGGCGGTGCTCGACTTGGCGGTTGAGCAGCTGCTGTCGCCGGTTCTGACCCATGTCAACACCAGCTTCGTGCTGGCGCTGTTGGAGCTGGGCATCCCGTTGGAGGCGATTACCACCGAGCTGTTCTATTCAGGGGAGGTGGAGCGCAACTACCGCTTGCTGCGGGAGGTCGGCTTTGTGGCCCAACTCGACCACCATTCTCCGGCCAGCCAGTACGGCCAGCTTTCCCGGCGGGGGAGGTTCGACCATGTCGACGTGGCCACCACCATGCGGGAGTTGCTGGACGACATCACCACGGGCCGGTTTGCCGACGAGTGGGATGCCGAGTCGGCTGTCGGCGCCCCCAGGCTGGCCGAGCTGCGCGACCAGCACGCTGGAGAGCTGATGAAGGCTGTGGAAGCTGATCTGCGGGCCAAGCTCGGCCCCGAGGCCGGTCTCATGGCCGGGGAGTGAGCTCCCAACCCCGGGGGACTGACCGTCGGCAGCGGTTCCAGGAATGGCCCAACTATCGCTGGGCAGTGCTGGGGCTGACCATGGCCGGGATCGCCTCAACCACCTTTCCCATAACCGTGCTGTCGGCGTCGCTGCCCGAGATCGCCGACGATCTGGGGACATCGGAGAGCGCGGTGAGCTGGGTGCAGACAGCGCCGCTGATCGCCATGGCGGTGGGCACCCCCATCGCCGGCAAATTCGGCGACCTGTACGGCCATCGGCGGCTTTACCTGTGGGGGTTCGCCCTGGCCACAGGCTTTGCGCTGCTTACCGGCTTGTCGTGGAGCATTGGCGTGCTGGTGGTTATGCGCACGCTGGCCCAGTTGATCGGGGCGGCCACCCTTCCCGCGTCCATGGCCATCATCATGACGGTGTTCGAACGCCGGGAGCGGGCGGTGGCCTTGGGCTACTGGTCGGCGGTCACCGCCATATCGCCGGCCATCGGCCTTGTGCTCGGGGGGTTCATGGTGGACGCACTCGGATGGCGGACCATCTTCTATGTCCAATCAGTGCCGTCGCTGCTGGCACTGCTGGCGGCCATCCCGCTGCTGCCCGACACCCCCCGAAAGCCCGAGGTGCGCTTCGACTTCTATGGTGCGGCCAGCTTGGGGTTAGGGGTGGCGGGCTTGCTGATGGCCGTCAACCGGGGGCCGGAATGGGGCTGGGGCCACCCGCTGGTAGTTGCGGGATTGCTGGCCAGCCCTGCGGCTTTCGCGGTTTTCACGGCGGTTGAGCGCAGAGCCCCCGATCCGCTGCTTCCCCTGGAGTTCCTGCGCCGACGCGGGTTCTTGGTGCCCAACCTGGTGGTGTTCTTGGCCCAAACAGGGTATATGGGCACGCTGGTGGTGGCGCCGTTCATGCTGGAGCGCTCGTTCGGCATCATCGAAGTCAGCCGGATATCGGCGGTGCTCATCGCCCGACCGCTGGGGTTCAGCCTGGGAG
>JAPYOG010000165.1 GCA_028278785.1 Candidatus Poriferisocius anaerobius
TGGGGGAGGGCGGCGCCGGCAGCCTGGCGGGCGCCGGTGCCCGGCGGCGCTTAGGGCGCCTGGGCCGGGTCATGGTGATGAACGCAGGGCAGTCTCCCTCCAAGCACGACAAGTCGACATTGCAGCTATCCTGGTCGATTGTCGTCTTGCGCCCGAACAGGGTGTCGAAGGGCTGGACCGAGAGGCAGTTGGATATCTCGGCGCAGTGGCCGCACCCCTCGCACACCCGGTGGTTGACGGCCACCCGGGTGCGGGGTTGGCTGATCCTCTCCCGCTTGCGGTCGCGGCGCACCTCGGCGGCGCACCGCTGGTCGTGGATGAGCACGGTCACTCCGGGCACCCCGGCCAGTTCCATCTGCGCCTCGGGCAGCTCGGCGCGGTCTCGCACCCTCACCTCGGCGGGAAGCCCTATGCGTCCGGTGCGAGCCGGATCGTCTGAGGTGACCACGATGCGGGCCACGCCCTGGGCCAAAAGCAACCGGCACACCCGCTCGAGGGGAATGCCGCCGACGGGATCTTGGCCGCCGGTCATGGCCACCGCCCCGTTCCACAGCAGCTTGTAGGTGATGTTCACCCCGGCCGCGATGGCTGCGGCCATGGCCATTTGCCCGGAGTGGAAGAACGTGCCGTCGCCCATGTTCTGGATCAGGTGGGGGGTTTCCACGAACGGGTCCATCCCAATCCACTGGGTGCCCTCGCTGCCCATGCAGGTGAGCCCGGCGATATCGCCGTAGCGCTGCTCGTCTCCCAGCAGGATCATGGAGTGGCAGCCGATGCCCGCGCCCACTGCGGTGCCCGGATTGGTCACCGTGCTGCGGTTGTGGGGACATCCCGAGCAGAAATAGGGGGCTCGGTTCACGGCCAGGGGAATGTGCTCTCGCACCGGGGGCGTTGGGGCAAGCCGATCCCCCAGACGGGCCAAACGGCTCCGCAGGGGGCCAACCAGATCGTCGGCATGCAGGGCGCCGAAGCTCTTGATGAGGCTGCGGTCCAACTCGTCGAACTCGCCCACGATTCTGGGCCGTTGCGAGGTGTTGTACAGGGCGTCTTTCACCCGCGATTCAACGTTGGGGGTCTTCTCCTCAACGACGATGATCTCCTCGAGGCCGGAGGCGAACTCCCGAATGGTGGAGGCGTTGAAGGGTATGGGCAGGCCCATTCGCAGCATTCGGATGCCTGCCCCTGCGATCTCCTCGTCGCTGTCCAAGCCGATCACCGCCAGCGCCTCGCGTACTTCCCAGTAGGTGATTCCAGAGGAGATGATCCCGACCCAGGCGTCGGGAGAGCGGACGACCTCTCGGTTGAGGTGGTTGAGCTCTGCGTAGGCCAGGGCCAGGTTGGTGCGAACCTCGATGATCTCGCGCTCGAAGTCCAGTGTGTAGGGGGTGAGAAGCCTGGGGTCGGGGCGGTGCTGATAGGGAGCGCCCTCGTGCATGGGGATCACCGGGCTGACCCGGTCGGGGTCGAGGTCGACGCTGGCCGACCCGTCGGCCACGTCGGCCACGATCTTCATTCCCACCCAAAGCCCGGTGGCCCGGCTCATGGCAATGGCGTGGCGGCCCAACTCCAGCACATCGGCGGGGTCGCCTGGATAGAGCACGGGAATGTGCAGGTCGGTCAGCACACCGGCGGAGGTGGACGGCAGTGTGGACGACTTGGCGTTGGGATCGTCGCCGGCGAACAGCACCACGCCGCCCTTGGGATCGGCGCCGGCGAATATCGCGTGCCGCATAGCGTCGGTGGCCCGGTCGACGCCGGGGGCTTTGCCGTACCAGATTCCGATGACCCCGTCGAAGCGGGCGTCGGGCCTCGTTCCGGCTAGCTGGCTGCCCATCACCGCGGTTGCCGCGTACTCCTCGTTGACCGATGGGCGCAGCACCATGTGGGTCTCCCCTGATTCCCTCACGGCCCGCTCCAGCGCCAGGTCGAGCCCGCCCAGCGGTGATCCCGGATAGCCGGCGGCGAACGCGGCGGTGCTCAACCCTGCCGCCCGGTCGGCGCGAAGCTGCTCCAGTGGAAGCCGGGCCATGGCTTGGATGCCGGTGAGGAAGACAGTGCCGCGTTCGTTGGCGAAGCGATCGGAGAGCTTGTAGGCGCGGTTCGACTCGGTGGCCGTCATGTGCCGGTCAGTCTAACGGTGTGTCTTGACCATGAGTCTTGGAAGATGCCCAACTACCGTCGCGCCAATGGCTGACGACGCGCTCGCAAAAGTAGACCTGCCCCGTATCGAGGCTGCCGTGCGGGAGATACTGGCTGCCGTCGGCGAGGATCCCAATCGGGAAGGCCTCTTGGACACCCCCGGCCGGGTCGCCCGCATGTACGCCGAGATTTGCGAAGGTCTGCGCCAAAACCCCGCGCTGCACCTCACCCGCCAGTTCGAGGTCGACCACGATGAGATGATCTTGGTGCGGGACATCCCGCTGTATTCGCTGTGCGAGCACCACCTGGTCCCGTTCTCGGGCAAGGCCCATGTGGGCTACATCCCGAACAAAGACGGCTGCATCACCGGGTTGTCCAAACTGGCCCGAGTGGTCGAGGGCTATGCCCGTATGCCCCAAGTGCAGGAGCGCCTCACCACCCAGGTCGCCGATGCCATCGAAAACGCCCTCGCCCCCAGGGGTGTTTTGGTGGTGGTGGAGGCCGAGCACCTGTGCATGTCGATGCGTGGCATCCGCAAGCCGGGCGCGAATACCGTCACCTCTGCGGTGCGGGGCCTGTTTCGCACTGACATCGCCACCAGGGCAGAGGCGATGCGGTTCATCAACCGCTAGCGGCGGTACCCTGAGAAGGTGGAGACGCTGGAAACAGGGCCGATGGTCATGGGCATCCTGAACATTACTCCCGACTCGTTTTCCGATTGCGGGCGGTTCCTGTCGCCCGAAGCAGCAGTGGCCCGTGGTCGCCGGCTGTTCGATGAGGGAGCTGCGGTGGTGGACGTGGGCGGCGAGTCCACCCGCCCGGGCGCCGAGCCGGTGCCTGTGCGCCAAGAGCTGGATCGGGTGGTGGATGCGGTGGCCGGTTTGGCCCCGCTAGGCCGGGTCTCCATCGACACCACCAAGCCCGAGGTGGCCCGGGCCGCGGCGGCCGCAGGGGCTGAGATCCTCAACGATGTCTCGGCCTCGCTGCACGAGGTTGCCGCTGAGCTGCACATGACCTGGATCGCCGTCCACCGCCAGGGCAACCCGGCCACCATGCAAACCAACCCCCAGTACACCGACGTGGTTGCCGAGGTGCGCGACTTCTTGGCCGAGGCCGTGGAGCGGGGGCGAGCCGCCGGTGTTCCCGAAGTGTGGGTGGATCCGGGAATCGGCTTCGGCAAGACCACCGACCACAACTTGGAGCTGCTGTCCAACTTGCGGCATTTCACCGCGCTGGGCGTGCCCGTGGTGCTCGGCGCCAGCCGCAAGCGCTTCATCGGCGAGCTCCATGCCCGCAGCGACGGCTGCGCCGGCCAAGAGGCGCCGACCCACGACCGGCTTGAGGGGTCGCTGGCCGCCGCAGCTTGGGCGTTCGCTCAGGGAGTGTCGGTGGTCCGGGCCCACGATGCAGCCGCCACGGTCGATGCCCTGAAGGTGGTGGCGGCATGAAGGGCAAGTGGGCGGCGGGCATTCGACCCCGGAACTTCTACTGGATCATGAAGGACCGCCTTGCCATCTGCGAGCGCCCCGGTGGGCGGGGTGAGAGCCACCGCCGGGTGCGCCGCACCGAGGAGATCAGCTGGATTCGCCAGCAGGGCTTCAACCGAATCGTGTCGCTGATTCCCTCCTCCCACAACCTTCACAACTACAGCGAGCAGAACATCGCCTGGAGTCACTGGCCCATTGTCGACAACGAGGACTTCACCGGGCGGCTCGGCCCGTTGTTCGAGGCGTTGGAGTCCCTGTTGGCCAGAGGGGAGAAGGTGCTGGTGCATCGCCGGGGCCTGACCGACGAGGTGTGCGGGTTCATGGCCGGATACCTGCTGTGGACCGGTATGGTTCCCGTCCAGTCGCAGGCAGTGGTGGTTATGGAGAAGATGACCGAGCGGCCCATCGGATCGGTGGGCCGCCGCATCGTGAGCGCTGCCGCTGCCCTTCCCAAGCCGAAGGCGCGCCTGTCTGTGGTGGAAGGCGACGAGCAGGAGCCCAGCGTAGATGACTGAGGATTGCCTGCGTATTGCGGGCTTGCGGGTGATGGCCCTGTGCGGAGTGCTCCCCGAGGAGAGGGTCCGGGCTCAGCCGTTCGAGCTGGATGTGGACATCGGCGCCGATCTGGCCCTGGCTGGACGGTCGGACGACTTGGGCGACACCATCGACTACGGCGAGGTGTGCGCGGCGGTCTGCGCGGCGGCCGAAGGCGGGCAGTTCACGCTCATGGAGGCTTTGGCCCAGAGGGTGGCCGAGGTTTGCCTGCATGCTGATGAGCGGGCCCGGTGGGTGGTGGTGGAGGTCCGCAAGCTGCGCCCGCCGGTACCCCAGCATCTTTCCACCAGCGGGGTTCGCATCACCCGCCACCGGCAATGACACGGGCTTTCTTGGGCCTCGGATCCAACTTGGGCGATCGCATGGGCTAC
>JAPYOG010000166.1 GCA_028278785.1 Candidatus Poriferisocius anaerobius
GCCCGAGCAGGAGCTTTCCGCGTTCCTGCACTTCGGCGGCCAAGGCAAGGTCCGAGGTCTTGGCTGTCATCGGTGAGCTCCTGACATCGTGTTCTTCATGCCCACTTTACTCTAAAATATTTAGAGTAGTTTAGAGCAGATCCAAAAGCCCAGCGTTAATGGGGGATTTGGCCGACGGGTCTTTGACTCCAGTTGAAACTTGTTGGGAGCAGGCCGGCTGTGCGGAGACGGCGTGGTTTCATGTCCTGTTCGGCTATTGCGAAGCTCCCCGCAGAGCCCGAGAGGAGAATCGAACTCCTGACCTATTCATTACGAGTGAATCGCTCTGCCGACTGAGCTACTCGGGCGCAGGGGCCAGGCTACCAGCCCTGTTGTCGGGGGAGGGACAGGAAAAGAGCCTGGAGGAGGAGGGGCTCGTTGGGGTTGCGCACCAGACAGGCGTGGGCGTCGCGGATGCGGTCGACGGCTGCTGCGGAATGGCGGGCCCGATGGCCGTCGGCTATTTGGCGGCTGTAGAAATCGGCCAGGGTTGCCAGGCCGAACCGCAGCTCGTCGGATCGCAGCAGGCGCTGCTCTCGGCGGTGGCGGGCATCCATCTCCCGCCGGTGGCGGCCTTGGGGGCCGAGGTCGGCCTCCGCTTGAGCCAACTCGTCGGATTCGGCCTTTTGGCGCGCAACCAGGGGCGCCTGGGCTTCGTCTATCAGCGCCCTCAACTCGTCAACCAGCTTGGACACCGTGGCCCCGGTTCCGTCCAAACGGCCCGGGGCGGCGGCCCAGGCCCGCCGACGGGCGCTGAGACCCTCGTCGGCAGCCAAAAGGCGGGCCCGGTTCGCGTCGCCGGCAGCGGCGGTCACGATGTCGTCCAACGCAGCCGCCGACACCCCCTCCCGCTCAAGGATGCGGCGGATGTCGTGGTCGGACACCGGGTCGAACTCCACGATCACGCAGCGGGAGGCCACCGTGGTGTGGTACGGGGGAATCTCTTCGCTCAGCAGCACGATCACCGCTGTGGGGGGCGGCTCCTCGATGGTTTTGAGCAGGCTGGACACCGCTTCGGGCTCGGCGGTGTGGAAGCGATCGCACACAATCACCTTGAGCCGGCCCTCAACCGGGCTGCGGGAAGCCTCGAAGATGACCTCATCGGCCTCGACCACCCTGAGAGTGCGGCCTTCAGGCTCATGGATGGACACATCGGGATGTCGGCCGGCCATGGCCAAGCGGCGGCTGCGGGGGTCGCCGCCGATCAGCGCGGCCGCAAAGGCCAGCGCCGCGGCTCGCTTTCCGGTACCCCGCGGCCCCCAGAACAGGTAGGCGTGGACCGGGCTCGCAGCCGCGGCCGCCAGCGCCTCGGCGGCCCGGGGCTGGCCTTCCAACCCGGCCCAGACGTCGTCTGCGGGACCACAGGCATCCGGCAGCGGCTCAGACATCGAGCCGCTCTCGCACCGCTGCGTACACCGCCTCTGCCACTTCGCCCACCGAGCCGCTCCCATCGACAACCGCCCACTGGCCGGGATTCTGCGCCGCCAAGGCCCGATAGCCGTCCCGCACTCGCCGGTGGAACTCGGCGGCCTCGGCCTCGATCCGGTCGCCGGGCGATGCCTGATGAGGCCAGGGCGCCCCTTCGCCCGCATCCAGCAGCACAGCCAGGTCGCAATCGAGGCCGCCGGTGGCAAAAAGCGACACTGCCAGCACTTCTTGTGCCCCCAAGCCCCTTCCGAACCCCTGATAGGCCAAAGACGAGCCGATGAAGCGGTCGGTCACCACGTGGGTTCCGGCGTCCAGCGCGGGGCGGATCACCTCGGCAACGTGCTGGGCCCGGTCGGCGGCCATCAACAGCGCCTCGGCCCGGTGGGAGAGCGGCCGACCGGTTGCTGTCAGCACCAGCGAGCGGATCTGCCCTCCGAGCCCGGTGTCGCCGGGCTCAAACGTCAGCAGAGCGTCCAATCGCGCGGCCAGCAGTCGGGCTTGCGTGCTCTTGCCCACAGCCTCGCCGCCCTCGAGCGCGATCAACCGGCCGGTCATGGCCTGACGGCCCGCCTTCTCGAAGCCAGCGTCAGGAACCCGGCGGCCACCATGATGAGGGCGGCCAGCCACAGCGTGAGGCGAACCCCGGGGATGATCACGTCAAAGCCCAGAATCTTCACATCTTTGTCGAAGAACTTGTCCGACAGCCCATTGAGGAACAGGGCCAACGCCGGCCCGAGGAGCAGCGCAACCATGACCGACGACCGCACGAGCGTGAACAGCCCGGCAAAGACCCGCGCCCGCAATTGCTCGGTGGCGTTTTCCTGGAGCAGCGTGAACCCGAGGACATACACCGTTCCCGCGCACACTCCGAGGCCGCCGACGAGAAGAGCCGATCCCAGCAGTGTCCACATCGAAGTGGACACGAACAGGCAAACCCCGGCGCCGAACACCGCGGCAAGGAAAACCCGCTCCTTGTTCAAGTGGCGCTGACGCGCGGTCAGCACCGCGATTCCCAAGGCGACACCGATCCCCAAGGCCACCATGAAGGCGCGGAACCCGTCGCCCTCGTCCACCTGGAGCACGTCTTTGGCGAACACCGGCCCCAGCGGAATGATCATGCCGCCGCCGATCAAGCCGACGGCCAATGCGACGTTCACCGTCCGCACCGTGGGGTTGATGAAGATGTAGCTCCACCCCTCCCGCAAGTCAGCAAAGACCTGCCCGGGCGACCACAAGCGTGGTGGGGCCTGGCCCGGAGACTCGCCGACGCGGGCCGCCGGCACAATTCGGGGCAGAGCCAGGCCGAGAACGATGACCGCCGAGGCCGCAAACGTGGCGGCATCGATGTAGAAGGCCAGCGATTCGGCGTCGATCCGCAAGAAGTCGATGGCGTCGACCCGCTTGAGCAGCGAGGCGAGGCCGGCCAAGCCGATGGAAACCGCCGCAGCCAGGGGGAAAGTGCCGTATGCGGCCACCAAGGACAGGGAGTTGACCCCGGTCAGCTTCTCGCGGGGAACCAGATCCGGCACCGAGGCCTCTTTGGCAGGGGCCCACAGCAGGGCGAAGGCCTCCAAGGCGACCGAGGCCAGAACAAGCTGCCACACGACGTCCACGAACGGCAGCCAAAGCAGGGTGGCGGCTCGACACAGATCGCACACCACCATGGTCCGCTTGCGATCCCAGCGGTCTACCAGCACCCCGGCTGCGCTGCCGAATACGAGCCCGGGCAGGAAACGGGCGATCATCACATAGGCCACCGACGCCTCCGGCGTGCCCCCGCCCACTCGCTCGGCGGTGATGAGAATGGCGAACAGGCCCAGCCAGTCGCCGCCCGACGACAAGACTTGGGCGATCCAGAGCCTGAAGTACTGGGGGCTGCCGAATGCTCGGTGGAGTCGCGCAACCACCGCCTCTGCCGACTCGTCATCCGCCATGCCGAGCCGCCTCCACCCCTCCCAGGCTAGTGGTGCGCCGCAGGCTTGTTCGAGCGTGTCCTGCTAGGCGGCGGCTTCTTCTTGGCCGCAGCCCCCGATTTTGCAGCAGGCTTCTTCTTGGCGGCGGGCTTGCGCCGAGCGGCGGGCTTGCCGCCCCCGGCCGCCACTTTGTCGCGGCGGATCTGAAGCAGCTCCGCAGCCCGCTCAACGGTCAGCGAATCCACCGCGTCGCCCTTGCCCAAAGAAGCGTTCACCTCGCCGTCGGTCACATAAGGGCCATAGCGGCCCTCTTTGACCACCATCGGCTTGTCGGTGACCGGGTCGGCGCCCAGCTCCCGCAACGGCGGCTTGGCCGCTTGGCCTCGTCGCCGGCGGGGTTGGGCCAGCAATTCCAGGCACTGCTCCAGCGTGATGGTGAAAAGCTGGTCTTCGGACTCGAGGCTCCGGTTCTCTTTGCCCTTGCTGATGTAAGGCCCATAGCGCCCGTTCTGCACCACCACGTCCACACCGTCGGCGGGATCGGTCCCCACCACCCGGGGCAGGGAAAGCAGCTTGAGGGCGTCTTCAAGGGAGATCGCCTCGGGCTGCATGCCGGCCAGCAGCGAGGCCCTCTTGGGCTTCTCACCGCTGTCGGCCTCCTCGTCGCCGACTTGGACATAAGGCCCGAACCGACCGGAGCGGACACTCACCGCCAAACCCGTCTCGGGATCGTTGCCCAGCACGCGGTCGTCCGACGGCGCGGCGATGAGCGACAAGGCCTTGTCCAAAGTCAACTCGTCGGGAGGCAGATCCTCGGGCAGGCTGGCCCGATCTTCGCCCCTCTGCACATACGGCCCATAGCGCCCGACCCTGGCCTCCACAGGTTGTCCGCCCTCGTCGGCGCCGATGGGGATGGAATTGACAGCCCGGGCGTCGATGTCACCCAAGCGATCGGAGACTGCGGTGCGGAGCCCGTATTTGGCCACGCCATGGGCGGACTCGTCGGCGGGCACCCCGTCGGCGGGCCCGAAATAGAACCGGCTCAGCCAGGGAACGGCCTCACGGTCGCCTGACGCGATGCCGTCGAGGTCGTCTTCCATCCGGGCGGTGAAGGCGTAGTCGACCAGGTTGGGGAAGTGCCGCTCGAGCAGGTTGACCACCGAGAAAGCCGTGAACGACGGCACCAGAGCCGTGCCCTTCTTCCACGCATAGCCCCTGTCCACGATGGTGTTCATGATGGCGGCATAAGTCGACGGCCGGCCCACGCCCAACTCCTCCAGCTTCCTCACCAACGACGCCTCGGTGTAGCGGGAGGGAGGCTGGGTGCAATGGCCTTCAGGGGTCATCTCGCTGATGCTGAGCTTGTCGCCTTCGGCCAGAGCGGGCATGCGGCGCTCCGCTTCGGGCCGATCGGCCTCGTCGTCGGTTCCCTCGGTGTACACCCGGCGGAAACCCTCGTGGGTGATGACCGTGCCCGACGCCGAGAACACGGCCTCCCGCCCATCTTGGGCGGTGGCGCCGAGATGGACGCTCACGGTCTCGCCCACCGCGTCGGTCATCTGGGAGGCCACCGTGCGCTGCCAGATCAACTCGTAGACCTGGGCCTCTAGCCGGGGCAGTTCAGATTGCAGGTCTTGCGGGGAGCGGAATCGCTCGCCGGAGGGGCGTATGGCCTCGTGCGCCTCTTGGGCGTTCTTCACCTTCTTGTTGTACTGGCGGGGCTTGTCGGGCAAAAAGGCCGCTCCAAAACGCTCGGAGACAACAGCCCGGGCAGCATGCAAGGCGGTGTCCGACAGCGTTGTGCTGTCGGTTCGCATATAGGTGATGTAGCCCTGCTCGTACAGAGACTGCGCGGCCCTCATGGCCATGGCCGACGAGAGGCGCAGCTTCCGGCCCGCCTCCTGCTGGAAGGTGGAGGTCATGAACGGGGCAGCCGGGCGGCGGCGGTAGGGCTTCACCTCGACGCCCTGCACGGTGGCCTCGGCATCGGCCAGGCTGCGGGCCAGCGAGCGGGCGGCTTCCTCGTCAAGGTGTACGATCTCAGCGCTGCGGCACCGGCCTTCGCTGTTGAAGTCCTTCCCGGTCGCCACTTTTGCCCCGGCGAGCGCGGCGAGCGCGGCGGAAAAAGCGGAGGGAGCGCCGGGCGCCGCGGCACCCTGAACCTGGAAGATCCCGCTCAAACTCCAGTAGTCGGCGGACGTGAAGGCCATGCGCTCCCGCTCCCGCTCCACCACGATGCGGGTGGCCACGCTTTGCACCCGGCCTGCCGAGAGGCGGGGCAGAATCTTTTTCCAAAGCACCGGCGACACCTCATAGCCGTACAGTCGGTCGAGCAGACGACGGGCTTCCTGGGCGTCCACGAGCCGGCGGTCGAGGTCGCGGGGGGCGTCAATGGCGGACCGGATGGCGGCCGGGGTGATCTCATGGAACACCATCCGCCTGACGCTTATGCTGGACTTGGGCGACAGCACCTCGAGCAGGTGCCAGGCGATGGCTTCGCCCTCGCGGTCTTCATCGGTGGCGAGATAGAGCTCGTCGGCCTCTTTGAGCAGCCGCTTCAGCTTGCGGATCTGGTCCTTCTTGTTGGACGGCACCACGTACAGCGGCTTGAAGTCGTTGTCGACGTCGATTCCCAGCCGGGCCCAGGACTCGCCGCGGTAAGCGGCCGGAACCTCGCTGGCGTTTCCGGGGAGGTCCCTTATGTGGCCGACGGAGGACTCCACCACATAGCCGCTCCCCAGATAGCCCGCGATGGTCTTGGCCTTGGCTGGAGACTCGACGATTACAAGCGCGTTGGGCACGGAGAGAAAGTAGGGGCTAACAGGGAGTGAATGTCAAGCAGACCCGAAACGCGATGAGCTGCAAAGCTGGAAATCAGGTCTGGTTCGGGTGCTTGGGCAATGGCTGGGCACGCGACAGGATCCCCATGCCGACGACCGCAGCGACCAGCGACCCCACCAGAATGCCGATCTTGGACTCATCGGCAACAGATGGGTCGTCGAAGGCCAAGCGGGAGATGAACAGCGACACTGTGAAGCCTATGCCGGCCACCATGGCCAACCCCGCCAAGCGCCCGCCGGCCATGGATTTCGGGATGGCGACCCAGCCCAACCAGTGGGCAGCCCACGCGAAAAGGGAGATGCCTGCGGTCTTGCCCACCACAAGCCCGATTATCACGCCCAGCGTCACCGGCGAGGCGACCGCAGCGGACAGCACGTCTCCGGAAAGCTCGACCCCGGCGGCCGACAAGGCGAAGACGGGGATGATGATGTAGCCGGCAATAGGGTGGAGCATCTCCTCGATCCGCAGGCTCACCGGCTGCGACTCCCGAATGTGGAAGCCAGCTCTGCGCGCTTCGTCGAGATGCACCACGTCTTGCATTTGAAGCCAACTGGCCCAGCGGCGAGCCTCTTCTTCCGATTGGAGGGGCTTGGCGGGCGTCATCAGACCGAGGATCACTCCGGCGATAGTGGCATGGACACCGGATTCGTACACGGCAAGCCAGAAGGCCACTCCGATCACCAGGTAGACGGGCAGATACCAGACACCGAGCCGGCGGAGCAGCACAACACCCGCTAGCAGGATGGCCGCGGCTAGCAGCCAATTGCCTGAGAGGTCGCTGGTGTAGAAGATGGCGATCACCAGAATGGCACCGATATCATCGACAATAGCCAGAGTAAGCAGGAACACCTTCATCTGGGAAGAGACGCGGTCGCCGAGCAACGACAGCACGCCCACAGCGAAGGCAATGTCGGTGGCCATGGGGATTCCCCAACCGTCTTGGCCCGAGCCGCCGGCGTTGAATGCAAGGTAGACAAGAGCGGGCACTACCATGCCGCCGAGGGCGGCTACGGCAGGCAGGGCGGCGAAGCGGGGATCCCGAAGCTGGCCGGTCACCAACTCCCGCTTGATCTCCAATCCGACCACGAAGAAGAAAACGGCCATGAGGCCGTCTTGCACGATGTGCTCGAGATCCGCCTCGAAGTGGTAGTCGCCGACGGAGAACGACACTTGGGTGTGCCAGAAGTCGAAATAGGAGTCCTGCCAGGGGGAGTTGACCCATATCAGGGCGACCACGGTGGCGATGAGCATCAGAACGCCTCCCGCGGCCTCGATGGCCGCGAAATGGTGGATGGGGCGTCCGATGAATCGGGCCAGACGGCTAGAACCGCCCAGGAAGGTCAGATCGCTGAGAATGTTCTTGTCGGCCATCAGAGCTGAAAGTAGCGGCTCAGTGCAGAACTCGCTCAGTCACGCCCGATTCAGGGCCAAACTGGCCTCTGTGCCGTGCGGGCCGCTGCGAATCACGAACTCGTCGGCCAAGACCCTCATCAGATACAGGCCCAAGCCGCGCTCGAAATTGAGCCGGCTGGGATCGTCGGGCTCGGGCAGCTCCTGCACCTGATCGGGATAGAAGCCGAAGCCTTTGTCGGTGATGTGAAACTCGATGCGATCAGCGCTGACCGTACACCGAATCTGGATGGACTCGTCGGAGCATGCCCGGGCATGGGCCTCAATGGCATTGGTTGTCGCCTCCGAAACGGCCACCTTGAAGTCCTCGGTCTGCTCCCGGCTCAGGCCCGTCTCCATTCGGGCTGCTTCCACCACCAAGGAGCGAACCAGAGACAGGTACTCGGGGCGAGGGGGAATCTGGAAGTCGATGCTGGTAGCAGCAGAGCTCACAAGGCATCGCCCTCAGTGGCGGCAGCAACAGAGTCGAAGACGTCCAAGACCCGGTCGAGCCGGGTGAGCTGGACCAGGCCGGCCAACCGGGCGCCGGTCATCACCAACCGGATGTCGCCGCCAGCGCTTCTCACCCGCTTGGCCGCGCCCATGAGCACACCGAGCCCGGTGGAATCCACGAAGTCCACCCCGGACAGGTCAAGCACAACATACTGAGCCCCAGCGTTGACGATGGACTGAAGCCGTTGGCGAAAACGGGGTGCGGTGGCCATGTCGATCTCACCGGTCACGGTCAGCACTTCCCACTTGCCGTGCGAGGCGACTACAACGCCGAAGTCCACAAGATGCCAGGCTACCGGCCCGCAGCCACCCTGGTCGTGCTATTCGACTCTGATGGTCAAGGTCTCCTTCATGGTGATGTCGGGGAAAAGGCGTCCCACAAGGGGTACCTCGGGTTCAGCGCGGTAGTACACGGTCACCCGCAAGCGCCCGCCGGCTGCCCGACTGCCCCCGGTTTGCACCTGCAAGCGGTTCGGATCGAGCCCGGTTGCGGCCGCCGCCGCTGCGGTTGCAGCCTCGGTGGTGGGAACGACCGCTGCGGCTCGAGCCGCCTCACGGGCCGCATGGACGACCAGTACCTGATCGCGGGCCAAAAGCCCCACTTGCACCAGCGCCAGGATCGCCGCCGCTACCAGCGGGAGCACCAGCGCGGTCTCGACCGCGGCCTGGCCCCGGTCGCCGCACCCAAAGCGACAGCCGGCCCGCGAGACGCGGGTCGGGTGACCGGCACAGGGTGCTGCGCCCATCCCATGCCAAACCGGCCCGCGAGACGCGGGTCAGGTGACCAGCCCGGTGATATGGCGGAAGACGGCGTCGAGGAGGTTGGAGATTCGATTGGTCTTGGTCACCCATGTCACCAAAAGCATGGCCACAGCGGCAGCGCCCACGAGGATGAGGGCGTACTCGGCGGTGGCCTGACCCCGCTGGGAGCGGCAGCAGGCCAGCCAAGCGTTGAACATCAGCAGCAATCGAAGCAAGATCATGGAAATCACCGTTTGGAAGGGTTGGAGGGGGGGAAGGCGAAAGTCGGGATCATCGGCGGAACATGGTCAGGGTCTCGGCCAGAACCGGCGCCAGAGTGAGGAGGACGAAGGCGGGCAGGATGCAGAAAACCAGCGGGAGCAGAAGGCGCAGGGGCAGGCGGCGGGCTTGTTCTTCGGCACGGCGACGGCGCAGCAGGCGGCTGTCGGAGGCGAGCTGCTCCAAGGCCGACTCCACATCAGTTCCATAGCGGTCGCAGTCGATCAGCACCCTGATGAGCGTACGCACCGGCTCACCGGTGGTTTCAGGCAAAGGCGTCAGGGCATCGGCCAGGCGAACCCCCGACTCGACTTGGCGGGCCGCTCCGGCCAGGCCCAGCCCAACCGGGCCGGCAAGGCGCTGCCCCACCGAGGCCACCGCCAAGTGGATGTTGAGCCCTGAGGACACCGCCAGCCGCAACAGGTCGATGGCCTCGGGCAATTCGCTGACGACGGCGGCCTGCTGCCGGCGCCTCTGCTGCGCCTGCCGGCGATAGGGCGCCACCCACAGCAGCAGTCCCAAGCCGATGCCGAGCGCCGGGTGGAGCACCACTGCGACCACGGCGGCCGACACCGCCCCGGCTATTGCGAGGGGCTTGGAGGAGCGGGTCCGCTGGGGCACGGGAGACGGCGCTCGAACCCGGCGAGGTCGGCCCCGCCAT
>JAPYOG010000167.1 GCA_028278785.1 Candidatus Poriferisocius anaerobius
CCCGCGCTGCCGGGACTCGCCTCACTGCCACATCCGAATATCCACCGGCAGGCGCCGGGCCAATAGCCTTGGCCGGATGACTCCATTGGCCTCCCTGCCCGCTGGCGCGTGCCTGCGGGGCCTGCGCGCCCGGGAAAGCGAGCCCTGGCTTGACGGCATAGCCGACAACGGGAGGGCAACAGCCGACAAGCCTACGCGCACGGGAAAGCGAGCCAGGGCTTGACTGAGCGTCAAACTGCGCGGCGGGTGCTCAGAATCGCCCCGCGGGTGGCCATCAGCGTGGGGCTGCTCGCGCTCTTGGTCTGGCAGGCTCCGTCGTTCGACGCCGACGAGCTCTGGCCCGACTTCAACTCGGCCACCCCCTGGTGGCTGGCGGGGGCGTTCGCCCTCACCGTGGGCGCCAACGTGGCGGCCACCGCCCGCTGGTACGAGGTGGCCAGCGCCCTCGGGCTCCAGGTGAGGCCCCGACGGATGTTCTCGCACTACATGGCGGGGATGTTCATCTCCAACTTCGTGCCCACCACGGTGGGGGGCGACGTGCTGCGGATGTCCCGCCTGGCCAGCGACACAGATGACGGCCCCCACAGCTTCGCGTCGGTGCTGCTAGAGCGGCTCAGCGGCTGGATCGTGCTGCCGGTGTTCACGCTGGTGGGCCTGGGGTTGGACGAAGAGCTGCGGGGGCTGGGCGCGCCCGCCCGAGTGGCGGCCATAACCGCCGGGCTCACGCTGCTGGCCCTCGTGCTGATTGTGGTGCTGGTGGGCAATCAGCGCTTCGGCAAGCTGGTCGGCCGACACCAGGGCTGGGTGCGCTTCGCCAACGGGCTGCACACCGGCATCGACGAACTGCGGGCCAAGCCCCGAGACACCGGCCGGGTGGTGGCCACCGCCTTCGCCTATCAGGCGGTGCTGCTGGCGGCCGCAGGGTGTGCGGCCAAGGTGGTGGGAATCGACGGATTGGGCCCCACCGAGCTGATGACCTTCATCCCCGCGGTGCTGATCATCCAAGTGCTGCCCATAGCGCTGGGAGGGCTCGGCCTGCGGGAGGGGGCGCTGGTGCTGTTCCTCCACGATCTGGGTGTGGGCGACGGACGGGCCATCGCGATGGGTCTGCTGCTCTACTTCCTCACCGTGGCCGCCAGCCTGATGGGGCTGCCGGCCCTGGTTTTCGCCGGCCGCCGCCAGTCAGGAAAACGCAGCAAACCGCTATGAAGCCGTCCCGGCTGAAGCGGGGGGCCAAGGGCAAGAGCCGCACCCGGCCCCGCTGGTACTTGGAAGTCGCGGTGATCGGCGCCTTCTACGGCATCTACACCTGGGTGCGGAACCAGTTCGGCTCCGCAGCGGTGGAACCCGCCGAGGCCCAGGCCAACGCCGAGCTGGTGATCGAGTGGGAGCGCTCCATCGGGCTGTACTTCGAGCGCGGCCTCCAAGACCTGTTCATAGGCTGGGTGTCGTTCATCCAGTTCTGGAACCTGTTCTACGGGCTCTTGCACTTCGCGGTCACCGCCTTCGCCCTCATCTGGCTCTACTGGCGCTTCCCCCGCCACTACCCGTTCTGGCGCACCACCGGGCTGATGACCACCGGGTCGGCGCTGATCGGGTTCGCGCTGTTCCCCTTGATGCCCCCCCGGCTCTTGTCGGCGGGCGGGCGCTACGGGGGCGATCTGCCCGACACCGGCTATGTGGACACGGTGACAGAGCTGGGCGGGCTGTGGTCGTTCACCGAGGGGGCGGCCGAGCAGCTATCCAACCAGTACGCGGCCATGCCCAGCCTGCACTTCGCCTGGAGCATGTGGTGCTTTCTGGCGCTGTACAAGCACATGGCGCATCCGGGGGCCAAAATCGCCATCGCCGCCTATCCCTGGCTCACCCTCTTCGCCATCGTGGTCACCGCCAACCACTACTGGCTCGACGCGGCGGGGGGCCTGGGGGCGCTGGGCGCCGGCTTGGCGGCGGCAAGCGGCTATCACAGGTGGCGAGACAGAGGATAATCTGTGTCTCCCCCAACCGATGAGAGGCACATGGACACCCCCCACTTGCGAAAGATCACCTGCCCGGCCGACCTCCGCCGCCTGAGCGACGAGGAGCTGGCCGAACTCGCCGAGGAGGTCCGCGAGTTCATCGTCGAAACGGTCAACGCTACCGGGGGCCACCTGGGCTCCAACCTGGGCGTGGTGGAGCTGACGCTGGCCCTGCACCTGGTGTTCGACTCGCCCCGCGACATCATCTTGTGGGACACCGGCCACCAGGCATACGTCCACAAGATGCTCACCGGTCGGACCGAGCAGTTCGCCACGCTGCGCCAGCCCGACGGCCTGTCGGGCTATCCCAGCCGGGAGGAGTCCCCCCACGACTGGATCGAGAACAGCCACGCCTCCACCGTGTTGAGCTACGCCCACGGCCTGGCCACCGCCCAGAAGGCCGCAGGCGGCGAGCATCGGCGGGTTATCGCAGTGGTGGGCGACGGATCGCTCACCGGAGGGGTGGCTTTCGAGGGGCTCAACAACATCGGCCACTCCGGGTGCGACGTGACCATCGTGCTCAACGACAACGGGCGCTCCTATGCACCCACCGTCTCCAGGCTGTCGGAGAGCCTGCTGCGGGTGAGGATGGACCCCCGCTACCTGCGAACCGACAACCAGGTCCGCAAAGTTCTCCAGAACATCCCCTGGGTGGGCGACCTGGCCGGGCGGACCGTGGGGGCCGCCAAAGCGGCGGTGCGGGAGATGGTGGAGCCCCGAACTTTCTTCGACGAGTTGGGCATCAGCTACTTCGGGCCGTTCGACGGCCACGACCTGTCCAAACTGGAGCGCGTGCTCAGCCGGGTCTCCCGCCTGGAGGGGCCCTGCCTCATCCACGTTCTCACCCAGAAGGGGCGGGGATACGCCCCGGCGGAGAACGACCCGGTCAAGAACATGCACGACACGTCCTACGCCAAGCCGGGGAGCTACACCGAGGCGTTCACCAACGCTCTGATCAAAGAAGCCGAGGCCCGGCCCGAGCTGGTGGCCATCACCGCTGCCATGCCCGACTCCACCGGGCTGCTGCCGTTTGCCGAAAGATTCCCCGCACGGTGCTTCGATGTGGGCATCGCCGAGCAGCACGCGGTGACCGCGGCCGCGGGCATGGCCATGGGGGGGCTCCGCCCGGTGGTGGCCGTCTACTCCACCTTCTTGACCCGGGCCATCGACCAGGTGAACTTGGACGTGGGGCTGCACCGCCAACCGGTGGTGTTCTGCCTGGACAGGGCGGGCATCACAGGCGACGACGGCCCTTCGCACCACGGCGTGCTGGACATGGTGCTGCTCACCAAGATTCCCGGCATGACAGTGCTGGCCCCCTCGTCGTATCAGGAGCTGCAACAGATGCTGCACGACGCCCTGGAGATCGCCACCGGGCCGGTGTCCATTCGCTGGGCCAAGACCGCGGCCCCGTCGGTGCCCGAACACCAGGTGGGCTTCGGGCTGCGGGGCCGCAGGGTGCGAGAGGGCGCCGACGTGTGCCTGCTGGCGGTGGGCAAGATGCTGGCCGCCGCGGAGCAGGCCGCCGAGCTGCTGGAGCCCGACGGCGTGTCGGCCACCGTGTGGGACGTGCGCTGCGTGAAGCCCCTCGACGAGGACATGCTCGACGACGCCGCCCGCCATCGGGCGGTGGTCACCATCGAGGACGGCTGGCGGGAGGGCGGCGCCGGCAGCGGCGTGGCCGACCGGTTGGCCCTATCGGGCCGCTACGGCCAGGTGCCGGCCATCCGGGTGCTAGGCGTGCCCAACGAGTACATCCCCCACGGCAAGCCCGACCAGATCCTCGCCGACTGCGGCCTCGACCCCACCGGCATCGCCAACACCGCCCGCGAGGCTCTGGGTTCCTGACAGCTCATACCGTTTCCTCACGAGCCTAATCGCCTGCTGGCATACACGAGAGGATGATGTTCTTGACATCCTCGCCGTAGGCGGTGAGTTTGGCAGGGCCGACGCCGGGGGTAGCCAGGAGTTCCTGGTCGGTGGTGGGCCGGCGGATGGCCAGCTCGATGAGGGTGGCATTGCTGAAAACGATGTACGCGGGCACACCGTCGCTCCGGCTGCGCTCCAACCGCCACGCCTTCAGGGCCTCGAACGCGGCTGCCCCCAAGGGATCGGTTGGCGGTTGGGGCTTGGAGCGTTGCGCTGGTTTGGTCGCAGCAGCCGGTTTCGACGGTGTGCTGGCGCCGACCACCACGGGAGGGGTAAGCAAGCCGGTCTTCGTCTCCAGTTCTGAGTCGGGTGGAGGCTGGTAGCGGGTGGTCAGCTCGCTTCGAAAGTCGGTGGGCGGGTTGCCGCAGATGAGGGTGACCGACTGCGAACACCGGGTGATGGCCACGTGGAACACCCGCCTCTCCTCCTCGATATCGCCGGACAAGCGGTGGGGCATCAGCCCCTTGGACGCCTCATAGACGATCACATGGGGCCATTCCCGACCCTTCACCCGGTGGACGGTGGCAAGTTGGACTCCGGAGGCGTCGCCTTCGCCGCCGCGAAAACCGCTGCCAGCGCCGGCCTCTTCGCCCTCGAGCCCATCCGACAGGCGGTCGGTCAGCCACCGCCGGAAATCGGCCGGGTCGGGATGCAGGTGGGCCACCGAGATGAGCGCCCGCAGGTCGTCCCCGTGGGCCGACCTGTCGACCGAGCGGCGGGATGCGTCCAGCCGGGAATCCAGGCTGCCGCCCAGTCCCATCTCGTCGCGCACCGTCTCCAACAGCGACCGGGTGGTGATGGCGCCATCGGCCTGCTTGGCCTTTGTCCGCAGCATCTCCACGTCGCCGGCGAATTCGCCCACCTTCTTGGACGACCGCTCGTCTTTGATCCGGCCGGCCAGGGCCTTGATCTGCGAGATGCTCTGCTGCTCGGCGATCCACTCGATGACACGGGGGGATATGCCCCGGGGCGGGCGGCGGGCCGCGTCCGACAGCGCTCGGGCCGGCAGGCCCCGCTCGGGGGCGGTGGCGATGTCGAGCCAGGCCAGCGCGGCCGCCACCCCGGTGCGCTCCATGAACCAGCCGCCCACCGGTTGGCCCGACGGCACCCCCATGTCGCCCAGCACGATCTGGGGAACCAGCAGCGTGCTGTTCACCCTGGTCAGCACGGCGATCTCAGATGCCTGGGCACCGCTGTCGAGCAGCGATTCCATGATCCGGCGCAGCTCAGGCGCTCCGTCGGCAGCCGTCTCGAGATTGATCGCCGCATCCGTGCCGTCATCGGTGGAGCGAAGCCGCGTGGGGGCGGCGGTGATCTGCTTGTCGATGCGGCGGCGATTGTGGCTGAGGAGGTTGGATGCAGCATCCACCACCTCGGGAGGGCAGCGGTAGTTGACGTGCAGTTCGTGGCGCTGCGCTCCGGGGAAGTGCTTGTGGTAATCGATGAGCCATTCCGGGGAGGCGCCCGAATAGCCGTAGATGGTCTGGTCGTCGTCGCCCACCCCGAACACATCCGACCGGGGCCCGGCCAGCAGCCGCACCAGCAGCAGGTGGGCCGGAGTGAGGTCTTGGAACTCGTCCACCAGCAGGAGGCCGCAGCTGCGGCGGGCGGCGGCTCGGGCCGCGGGATCGCACAGCAAGACGTCGATGGCCCGGATGATCTGCTGGTCGAAGTCCACCAGGGCGCGATCGCAGAGCAGATCGGCGTACTGGGGCGCGATCACCGAGAAGTCGGGCACGTCGGGGTGGAAGTCGCGCTCCACCTCGGCGGGGTCGCGCAAACCCAGCCGGGACGCTCCCAGCGCCTCTATCCAGGGGGCGAGCTGATCGGTCATGGCCCTCCGCTTGCGGGTGACCATTCCGTCGAGCAGGTTCCGCACCTCCCGCTCGTCCACCACCTCCACCCGGCTGTGGTCTCGGGGGCGGGCGAACGGCCCGGTGCCATTGCAGATGGCCAGCGCCAGGCTGTTCAACGTCCTCACTTCCAGACCGGGCAGATCGGCGGTGCGCTCTTGCATCTCCGCTCGTGCCCGCACATTGAACGCCACCAGGCAAACGGCCCTGGGGTCGGCGCCGAGATCGCGCACCAGATAGCGGGCCCGCTCGGTGAGAACCCGCGTCTTGCCCGACCCGGCCGGAGCCACGATGCTGGCCGCGCCGCCCAAGTGGCCGACCGCGGCACGCTGGTCGTCTGCCAGGTCGGCCTGCGGGGAGGCGGGGCGCAGCGCGGCCAGGCTGCCTACCGCCAAGTTCGCCGCCGGGACCACGTCTGAGCACCCCGAGTCCAGCGCCTTCGGCCAGAACATGTCGAACGGACCCCCGTCGCACCACACCGGCCCGGCATCAGTCACCACATCTGCGGGCTCATGGGGCTCTGCCCGCCGCGCCCTCAAGGCCAAGGCCCGCTCGGCTGGCTCGAACCGGGGCCGCTCAGGGTCGCGCCAATCCACGCTGTTGGACAACAGCAGATGCCGGAGCACCTCATCGGGCATGGTCAGACCCGGCTTGAGGTCCCACCACCGGGCATGCACCACCGGCTCGGCTGGGGGCAGCTCCCCGTCCAACTCGATCACCAGCGGGGTGCGCTCCACCCAGGCCCGCCGCAGCTCCCGGCCAACCTGGGGATCGAATCCGC
>JAPYOG010000168.1 GCA_028278785.1 Candidatus Poriferisocius anaerobius
CGGCAGGCGTCCCGCCGCTGCCCGCCGAAGGTCGACGAGACCCACAGGGCGCCGGCGCCCACCGCGACGGATGCACCCGAAGCCGCCGAGACCACCACGACGGCTGCTCCCGAGCCCACCGACACGGTGGCCGTGACCGCGCAGGGTCCCGAGCTCGAGTGGCAGATGGCCACCAGTTGGCCCACCGCGCTGGTGACGCTGTTCGGCTCGGCGCAGTACTTCGCCCAGAGGGTGGGGGAGCTCACCGGCGGGCGCTTCGTTATCCATCCTCGGCCCGCGGGCGAGATCGTCGGCGGCCTCGAGGTGCTGCAGACGGTCCGCGACCTCGGTGTGGAGATGGGCCACACCGCCTCCTACTACTACGTCGGCATCAGCCCGGTGCAGCAGTTCGGCACCGCGGTCCCGTTCGGGCTCAACCAGCGCCAGCAGAACGCCTGGCTGTACGGCACCTTCGACAACGAAGGCAGGCGCAGCGGCATCGACATGCTCAACGAGTTCTACGCGGCTGAGCACGGCATCATCGCCTTCCCCGGGGGCGCTACCGGTTGCCAGATGGGCGGGTGGTTCACCAATGAGATCAACACGGTCGACGACCTGAACGGTCTCAAGATGCGCATCCCCGGCCTGGCCGGGCGAGTGCTGGAGAACCTCGGTGGCGAGCAGGTGACGCTGGCCGGCGGCGAGATCCTGCAGGCCATCCAGACCGGCGCCATCGACGGTGCCGAGTTCGTCGGCCCGACCGACGACTTGATCCTGGGCCTCAACGAGTTCCAAGGCGACCTGTTCTATTACCACCCGGGCTGGTGGGAGCCGGGCACAGCACTGGAGGTGCAGATCTCGCTGGAGAGGTGGAACGAGCTGCCTCCGGAGTACCAGGCCGCCATCCAGTGCGCAGCTGCGGATGCCAACATGAGGACCATGGCTACCTATGACGTGCTCAACCAGAGGGATCTGCAGACTGTCAAGGGGTTCGCCCAGATCCGCGAGTTCTCGCCCGAGTTGATGGCTGCGTTCAAGGCCGAGACCGAGAACGTGCTCGACAGCGTGGCCGCCGACGACGAGAACTTCGCCCGGATCCTCGGACCGTGGCGCGAGTTCCGCGACGGCATCGCGGAGTGGCACGGACTGGCCGAGCGGTCGTTCCTGAGCCAGCAGACTCAGGTCTGATCGCAGCTGCGGTCAGCGTCCCGGAGAGTCGCTGACCTCAAGAGCCATTTGCTTGGCCCTGAACAGGGCCAGCAGACTGTGGCGTGCCTGAATCCGACTCCGCCGAGAGCGAGCTGCCCAACGCGGCGAAGTCTCACACTGATCGGAGCCACTACAGGGCCGCTCTAGAGGAGTGGATGCGGCGGGCCTTCCCGTCCAGGGATGGCCTCACCGTGGCCGACATCGAAGTGCCGGTCAGCACCGGATTCTCAAACGAGACGGTGATCCTCGACGCGGCCTGGACCGAGAAGGGCTCGGATCGCCGGGAGCGCTACGCGGTGAGGATCGAGCCCGCCGACGGCGGCATGTTCCCGCCCCAGACGCCGCATTGCGCGGTGTCGGTCGAGCTCCAGTACCGGGCGATGAAGGCAGTGGCGGAGGCCGGTGTGGCCCCGGTGCCGCCGCTGTTCGGCTATGAGCCCGACCCCGCGGTGCTGGGTGCCCCCTTCTTTGTGATGGGATACGTGCCTGGCCGGGTTCCCGCGGACGTGCCCCGCTACACCGAGGCGGGCTTCGTGGTGGACGAGGCGACCCCGAAGGAGCGCCGTCGCATGGTGTTCTCGGCCATTGACACCATCGCCAGCATCCACAGCCTGGACTGGCGCAACGCCGGCTTGGACTGGCTGGACCCCAGCGGCACCGGCCAGCCGACGACCGGGCTGCAGATCGACCTGTACCGCAACCATGTCGTCTCGGAGCTGGCCGGTAGGGCGCATCCCGTGCTGTACGCCGGTCTCGATTGGCTGGAGGCCAACGACCCCGGCGACGACCGGGTCGGGCTGACGTGGGGCGATGCCCGCCTGGGCAACATCATCCTGCAGGACTACCGGACCGCGGCCGTGCTCGACTGGGAGGTCTGCGCCCTGAGCCCGACGGAGGCCGACATGGGGTGGTGGCTGATGTTCGATCGGATGTCCTTCGACGACATGGGCATCGCGCGGTTGGAGGGCTATCCGACCCGAGATGAGATGATCGCCCGCTACGAGCAGGCCTCGGGTCGCTCCGTGCAGGATCCGCACTACTGGGAGGTGTTCGGCGCTATGCGCTTCTGCACCATCTTCATCCGCCTGGGCGACCGCCTCACCGCGGCGGGCCTAGTGCCGCCGGAGCGGAACCCGGCCGTCGGCAACCAGGTGACCGCGGCCCTGGCGGTGCTGCTGGGAATCGAAAACCCGACACCGGACCTGTTGACCCGGTGACCGGGCCCGCGCCCGCCGCTCCGGTCCGACCGATCGTCAGGTGCCGAAGTCTTCGGGCACGTGGATCGGCATGTCCGTCTCAGCCCACTCCTTGACCGTCTTGGCTACCTGAGAGGCCTCCTCGGGCGGCAAGGTGGCCACAATGCTGCGTCCCAACGCTTCGAACACCGGGATCTCGTCGTCGGCGAGGGCTCGCATCGGCACTTTGCGCTCTATCGCCGCGTCGATGGCGGGGGCCAGGCGCTCCAGCTTGGCGTGCACCCGCTCTGCCTCCGACTCGGCAAACTCGCCCATCACGTCGGTTGCGAACAGCTCGAGCGTCTCGCAGATGTGGTCGTGGCGGTTGTTGCCACCCTGCTGGATGAACACAACCTGGTCGACGCCGGCCGATGCGAAGCCCCGCAAGTGATCACGAACCTGTTCGGGGGTGCCGATGCCGCTCTGCGCGCCGCGGTCCTCAATGGTGTGCCTGGCCGTGAGATAGTCAGCCCAGATGTCGGTGCGGCCCGGCTTGTGCTTACCGAAGATGTAGTGGTGTCCTAGCCCGTAGCCGAAGAACTGAAAGCCGTCCAGACCCCGGCGCCTGGCCTCTTGGGCGTCCGGGAGGACCGACAGGCC
>JAPYOG010000169.1 GCA_028278785.1 Candidatus Poriferisocius anaerobius
CCTGGCCTCGCTCGCCGCGATGGACGCGGGCAGATACTGGTTTCTGGGGTTCTGGCGAAGCGGCGCAGGGACGTTCTTGTTCTACGGCTCGTTCATCCTGCATACGGCGCTCGCGATGTACGGCCTCTATGGCCGCCGCAGCCGCAGTATCCGTGCTGGCCCTGCACGCGGCGGTCTAGCCGGGCCCCGTCGCCAGCGGTTGCCTGCCATTGGCTGCCGCTGCCCTCGCCTGGCTGGGCGCCCGGTAGGATCACACCGTGTGCAGTCAGCCGCATGTGGCCCTCGTCGGGATGATGGGGTCGGGAAAATCGACGGTGGGTTTTTGGCTGGCCCAGTCCGAGCGGCTTCGCTTCGTCGACCTCGACGCGGCCATCGAAGCACAGCAGGGCTGCCCTATATCTGAGATTTTCGAAGCCCGGGGCGAGGAGCGCTTCCGCGACCTGGAGCAGGCGGTTCTGGCCGATTGCCTGGAATCCCCAGACCCGCTGGTGATCTCCTGCGGGGGAGGAGTGGTGCTGCGGGCCGAGAACAGGTCGAGGCTGCGAAATCGAGCCTGGGTGTGCTGGTTGCGCGCCACCGTTGCAACGCTGGCCCGCCGGGTCAAAGCCGGCGACGGCCGGCCGCTTCTGGGAAGCGATCCCGCGGCCGACCTGCTCGCCGTCAGCGCAGCGCGAGCCCGGCTCTACGCGCAGACCGCCCATGAGACCGTCGACGTGGACGCGCTGGCGCCCGAGCAGGTGGCCGAGCGGATACGGGAGCTCCGGCCCCGGCCGGCGACGGCTCGGTGAATCCCATGAACCGCCATCTGGGCCTGTCGGAGGGCCTGTCGGAGGCGATCAGGGTTCCAGTGGAGCTGGGGGAGCGGTCTTACGGCGTCTGGGTGGGGCCCGGCCTCCGCCACCGGCTGGCCGAAGTGGTTCCCCCCGATGTGAGTCGGGTGGCGGTGGTCACCCAGGCCGGCGTGGCCGATGCGGGCATCACCGTGGATCCCGGTGTGGAGCACCGGGTGTTCATCACCGACAACGGAGAGCAGGTCAAAACCCTGGGCGTGGTCGAGGATCTGTGCCGGGAGTTCGCCCGGTGGGGTCTGACCCGGCGCGACGCGGTGGTGGCCGTGGGCGGGGGCGCGGTCACCGACCTGGGCGGATTCGCCGCAGCCGTCTACCACCGGGGCGTCCGAGTGGTGTACGTGTCCACCACCCTGCTGGGCCAGATCGATGCGTCGGTGGGCGGCAAGACAGGAGTGAACCTCCCCGAGGGCAAGAACCTGGTGGGCGCTTTCTGGCAGCCCTCGGCGGTGCTGTGCGATACCGAGGCGCTCCACACCCTGCCCCCCGAGGAGATGCGGTCGGGTCTGGGGGAGATGGCCAAGTACCACTTCATCGCCGATGCCGGCCTTCACACCATGGAGTTGGAGGAGCGCATCGCCCGCTGCGTGCAGATCAAAGCCGAGGTGGTGGCGGCTGACGAACGGGAGTCCGGCCGCCGGGCAGTGCTCAACTACGGCCACACCCTGGCCCACGCCCTGGAAGCGCACGGGGGCTACGGCCTGCGCCACGGCGAGGCTGTGGCCATCGGGCTCGTCTATGCCGCGGAGCTGGCCCACCGCGCCGGCCGCATCGACTCCCGCCGGGTGGACGAGCACCGACGGGTGGTGAGCGATTACGACCTGCCCACCAGCCTGCCCGCCGGCGCCGATCCCGACGCTCTCGCAAGCCTGTTCAGCCGGGACAAGAAAGCGGTCGAGGGGGTCACCTTCGTGCTCGACGGCCCCGACGGCGTTCAACCGGTGGCGGGTCTGCCCCCCGAACTCATCCGCGCATCCCTGGAGGCCCTCAGATGAGCCATACGATCCTGCTGCTGTCGGGTCCGAACCTGAACCTGCTGGGCGACCGCGAACCCGAGGTGTACGGCGCCGGCACCCTCGACGACCATGTGGCCGCCGCGTCGGCTGCCGCCGGCCGCCACGGGATGGCGGTCGAGCACCACCAGTCCAACGAAGAGGGGGTGCTCATAGACCACATCCACAGGGCTCGGGGCCGGTGCGCGGCCATAGTCATCAACCCGGGCGCGTTCACCCACTATGCCTGGGCCATCCACGACGCCTTGGCCGCCTTTGATGGCCCGGTGGTGGAGTTGCACCTGTCCAACCCCAATGCCCGCGAGCCGTGGCGCCATACCTCGGTGGTCAGCCCGGCAGCCACCGGCACCATTGCGGGCTTCGGCGCCCACGGCTACGAGCTCGCCGTCGAGGCAGTGGCCCGGCTTCTGGCCTGAACGGGCAGATGAGCGAATCTTCCGGGCCTTGCAAGCTCGTCCCCGCGGATGTCCCGATGGGTCGCGCCCCCGTGGATCTCGTCCCCATGGATGTGGCGGGGCGGGCCGATCGGGTTCGGGCCGGGGCTGCTGAGGCCGGCTGCGACGCCCTGCTGGTTGCCAGCCTCGTCAACCTCCGATATCTCACAGGGTTCACCGGATCGGCCGGCCTGCTCTGGCTCGGCGCCGAGGAGATGGTGCTGGTCACCGACCGCCGCTACGCCGGCCAGGCCGAGGCTGAGACCAGCCGGGCCGGGGCAGGCGTCAGAGTCGAGATAACCAACGACGCCCCCAGAGATGTTCTGGCCGCCGCCGCAGCCGGGGTGGGCCGAATCGGCTTGGAGTCGGCATCGGTGAGCTGGGCCGACCAGCGCCAGTACGCCGAGTGGTTCGACGCCGCCGAGCTGCTGGCCACCACCGGTGTGGTGGAGAAAAGCCGCCAGATCAAAGACGGCGGCGAGATCGACCGGATGGCCGCCGCCGCAGCGATCGCCGATGCCGCATTGGCCGAGGTTCGCCCGATGCTGGCCGACGGCCCCACCGAGAGGGAGGCGGCCTTGGCGCTCGACACCGCTGTTCGCCGCTTGGGTGCCGATGGGAGCGCCTTTGCCACCATCGTGGCTTCGGGCCCGAATGCGGCCCTGCCCCATATGAGGCCCACCCACCGCGTCATCGCCCCTGGCGATCTGGTGATCGTGGACATGGGCGCTGTGGTGGACGGCTACCGCTCCGACATGACCCGGACCGTGGCGGTGGGCGAGCCCGACCCGGAGGCGGCCGAGGTGTTCGAAGCCGTTCGGGATGCCCAGCGGCTCGGCGTGGAGCAGGTGGCGCCGGGCAAGCCCGTCTCCGAGGTGGACAAGGCCTGCCGGGACCGCATCGCAGCCGGCGGTTGGGCCGAGGCGTTCGTCCACGGCACCGGCCACGGTGTGGGCCTCGACATCCACGAGCAGCCGTGGGTGCGGGCGGCCGCTGCCGAGGCGCTGGAGGCCGGCCAGGTGATAACCGTGGAGCCCGGTGTGTATCTGCCCGGTTTTTGCGGCGCACGGGTGGAGGACACCGTGCTTGTCACCGACAGCGGCGCCCGTTCGCTCACCCGTTCGCCCAAGACCCTCGCTGTGGCCTGAGGGCGGTGTTTCGGCCAGACTGTGGCCATGCCAGCGATCACCACCAACGACCTCAAGAACGGCATGACGCTGAACCTCGACGAGGGCCTTTTCAACGTGGTCGAGTTCCAACACGTCAAGCCGGGCAAGGGTGGCGCCTTTGTGCGCACCACCCTGAAGAACGCCCGCACCGGCGCCGTGGTCGACCGCACGTTCCGGGCCGGCGAGAAGGTGGAGCGCGCCAACATCGACCGCCGGGAGATGCAGTACCTGTATTCCGACGGCGACGGCTATGTGTTCATGGACGAAGAGACCTACGAGCAGCTCCAGGTGGGCGCTGAAGCGCTGGGCGAAGCGGTCCACTACCTGGTGGAGAACGACTCGGTGATCTTGGGCATGTTCGGCGCCGAGATCGTGGGCACCGACCTGCCCGCCGCGGTCGAGCTGGAGATCGCCCAGACCGAGCCGGGGGTGCAGGGCGACCGGGTTTCGGGGGCCACCAAGCCGGCCGTCTGCCAGACCGGCCTGGTTGTGCAGGTGCCCTTGTTTTTGAACCCGGGCGAGCGCATCAAGGTGGACACCCGCACCGGCGCTTACATAAGCCGGGCATGAGTGCCCCGGCGGTCTAGTCGCCTCGTCGTCAGCACATGAGCACACCCGACCCGCTGGTTGCCGGGTCTCAGCGCCATCAGGTGCGGGAGCGGGCCTTGGGCCTGCTCTACGAGGCCGAGGCCAAGGGCGTGGACATGGCCGAGCTGGTGGCCGCTCAAGAACTCCCTCTGGACCCCTACGCCCACACCCTGGTCACCGGGACGGCCCAGCACCAAGCCGGCATCGACACCCGCTTGGAAGCGCTGTCAGAGGGCTGGCCGGTGTCGCGTATGCCCGCTTTGGACCGGGCCATCTTGCGCCTGGCCAGCTTCGAGCTGGCCCACAGCACCGACATCCCCGTCGCCGTTGTCATCAACGAGGCCGTGGAGCTCGCCCACGAGTACTCCACCCCGTCCTCAGCCGGCTTCATCAACGGCCTGTTGTCGCAAGTAGCGTCCGCAGTGCGTTCCGAAGGGCGCGGCTAGCAGGGCGGCGCCCGAGTGTCCTCGGCGTGCGCGCGGGGGTTCAATGCCTGTTGGCTGCGTTCGAGGTTGTTTTTGGCCTGTTCAACGCGGCGTCCGATCAGCTCTAGGCATTGTTTGGCGAGTTGGATGGCGGTTGTGGACAGTTGGGAGGCTGGGTTTGGTGCGGGCGGGGTCTGTGGTGGTTTGCGGTGGTGTCGGGCCAGTGGGGTGTGGTCTGCGGCGAGGTGTTTGATGTAGCGGGCGGCGGTTTCTTCTGTGCTCCAGCGCCCGGCGAGCATGAGGGCTGGCATGGTGGCGCCGGTGGCTGCGAGGTCTTGGGCGAGTCCGATTCGGGGCGAGTGGGTGGTGATGTTCGCGTGGTCGATGCCGGCGGCTCGGGCGGCTGTTTTGATGCGCCGGTTGAGGGCGGTGTAGCTGAAGGGGAAGATCCTGTCGTTGGGCTGGGCGTCGGCTGGGCGGATGTTCTCGACTGCGGCGAGGGTTCGGGCCGAGATGGGCGCGACGGCGCCTTTGGCGGTTTGGTCGGTTTTGGAGCGGCGGATCAGCACTCGTGCCCCGAGGCTGTCCTCGGATGGCTCGATGTCGGACCATCTGAGCGCGAGCAGCTCGCTTGCCCTGAGGGCGGCGTCGTAGGCGATCAGGATCATTGCGGTCTCGAGGTCGCCGCGTCGTCGGGCTTGCTCGGCTGTTTCTGGTTTCCCGCCTGGCTGGTTGTTGCGGGGTTCTCGGGCGGTGTGAATAATCCGGTGGATGTCGTGTTGTCGCAGCGGGCTGGCCTGCCGGGGGGCGTGGCCTTCCAGCGAGGCGAGCCGCGCGATGCCTGCGAGCGTGTCGCGCATGTCGGGGTGGTGGGCGGGGTTGGGGTTGAGGCGGCGGTGGTGCCAGGCCACTGCGGCGCGGTAGGCGCGGATCGTCGAAGGCGACCTGCCCTGGGCGCTGAGGCATGCGAGCCACCCCTCGAGCGTCTCGACTGCGGCCGGGAGGCATGGCTCGTTGCGCTCTTGGGCGTAGCGGGCCCAGCTTCTCCAGGCGGAGGCGTAGACCTCGTGCGTGGCGGGGGCCAGGCTCGCGGCCTTGGCGTCTGCGAGCCTTGGGGTTTCAACGGGATTCGGGTTTTTCATGGCCCGCAGGCGTAGCAGAGTCGGAGCCCGCAACCCCCGGCGACCGGCGGCTCCTGGATCGGCCGGTTGGTCCCCAGATCGCTGATCTGGCCGTCTACCAGGGATTTAATTGCCTTTAAATATAGATTGCGACGACCAGGCATGTCAACCCCAAAGAGGGCGTCCTCCCAGCTTGTGAGCGCCAGGCCCCCAGGCGAACCCCCAGCTAGGAACCTCCAGGCGCTTAAAGGCAATTAATCACTACCTTCCAAAGGAGGAAGCATATGCCTGGCGTACTAGTCCAGGGCTTTCCCACAAGGGCCCTCTCTCTCACGGTTGCCGCCGCGATTCTGGCCGCGGCACTTGTGGTGATTCCCACCTCAGGAGTTGTGCCGCCGATCGGCGGCACGGACGAGCGAGCGGATGCCCACACGCAGACTTCTTGCTCCTACGAGTATCAGGGGCAGGTGCAGCGCCGGGTGAGGGTCAACGGCGAATGGGCGACCCAATGGGTGCCTCGCTACGTGCGGGTCTGCCGCAGCGTCGCTCACACTCACTGGTGGCAGACAGCGGCCAGTTGGGCGGGTACCCACTTGGCCTGTGCCGGAGTGTCCGCATCAGCGGGGGCAGCTGCCTACTACAGCACCAGGTACCCCGGCTACGCCACTACGACGACCAGCACAATCCAGCGGGTATGTACCAACCTCATCAACCGAATAGGATCCGACTGATGCAAAAGCCCTCGGACCGGCTGTCCACTTCGTTCGCCGCTATGTTCCTGTTCATCGTGGCTGTCACCGCGGTCGAAGCGGTAGCGCTCGGCCTCGCCGAGCTGGTGTTTGATCCGACCGACGGCCAGAGACTCGCCATCGGCTTGCCTGTCTTCATCGCCGCTGCCGTGGCAGGGACGCTGGTGTTGCGCCGTATCGAGAACCGGACTGAAACCAGGTGAGGCTCGCCCTCGGGGCGACTACCGCCGCAGCAGCGCTGCTTGCCGCCTGTGTCGGTAGCAGTCCCGTCCGCTGCGAGCAAGCGGCCGTCAACCAGGCTCTAGCCGAGCAGGAACTCGGCGCGCTCATCGAACAGCACACCCACGCCCACGACGAAGGCATAGCCCACAGCGACGACCTAGACCAGCGCATGGCTGGAGCACGGGTCGAACTCATCCTCGCAGAACATGCCACCCGACGAGCCTGCTGACCCTCAGCCATGGCTGTCGCGAAGATGAACCTATAGCAGGATCCCCATTGGGAAAGCCATGCTAGGCGACCTGCCCTGGGCGCTGAGGCATGCGAGCCACCCCTCGAGCGTCTCGGCTGCGGCCAAGGGCTCGACGTTCGTGGAGGCATTGGCGGTTCACAGGGTTTGCGTGGGGGTGGTGTTGGATTCTGCCCGAGCCGTGGCTGTCGCGAAGAGGACAAGCTGCCTCGTTTGAGGGGATGAATCAGCGCTCTGTTGCATCCGTGTGCGGTGCGGCCTGGTGTGTATAGTGTTGGCGACACCCGTGAAGCGGGTCCGGCGAGGCCCGTACGGACATGGAGGAAACCGACTTTGGCTGAACGCGAGCGCCGTAGGACGCCCCCTTATGGGGGCGTTTTCGCTGCCCGCACTCGGGTCATGCAGCCAGAGGAAATCAAGCGGGCAGTCTGGCGCATGGCCCACGAGATTATCGAGCGCAACCACGGCCTCGATGGCCTGGCGGTGGTCGGCCTGCAAACCGGTGGGGTCTGGCTGGCCGAGGACATCGCCGAAGCGCTGGACGAGATCGAGGGGGCCATGCCCCCTGTGGGTACGCTGGACGTGGCCTTTCACCGCGACGACATCGGGCTTCGGCCCCTCTTGCCGGAGGCGCCCACCCGCATCCCGTTCAGCCTCGACGGCCAGGCGGTGGTGATAGTCGACGACGTGCTCTACACCGGTCGCACCATCCGGGCTGCGCTGGATGCGCTGAACAGCTACGGACGCCCCAGAAGCGTGCAGCTCGCGGTGATGGTGGACCGGGGCCACCGGGAGCTGCCCATCCGACCCGATTTCGTGGGGAAGAACCTGCCCACTCGCCGCGACGAGATGGTGGACGCCCGCCGCGACGGCGTGGACATCGGGGAGATCGTCAAATGAGGCATCTGCTGTCTGTCGACGACCTGGGCGCCGAGGGAATCGAGGAGGTGTGCCGTCTGGCCGACCACTTCACCGAGGTGTCGCAGCGGCCCATTCCCAAGGTGCCTGCCCTGCGGGGCAAGACGGTTGCCATGATGTTCTGCGAGGACTCCACCCGCACCCGGCTCTCGTTCGAGATGGCCGCCCGGCGGCTCTCGGCCGACGTGATGGGCTTCAGCGTGTCGAGCTCGTCGGTGAACAAGGGGGAGTCCATAAGAGACACGGTGGACACGCTGTCGGCTATGGGCCCCGACGCCATCGTGGTCCGCCACCGCTCTGCCGGGGTGCCCCAGCAGACCGCTGCCTGGACCGATGCCAGCGTGATCAATGCCGGAGACGGTTGGCACGAGCACCCCACCCAGGCGCTGCTCGACTGCTACACCATCCGCCAGCGTCTCGGAACAGCCGCCGGTCGGCGCATCCTGATCGTGGGCGACGTCAAGCACTCCCGGGTGGCACGCTCGTGTGTGACGGCGTTCACCGCCCTGGGCGCCAAGGTCACCCTGGCGGCGCCCCCCACGCTATTGCCCCCGGCGGTGGAAACCTGGCCGGTGGATGTGAGCTTCAGCCTCGATGCGGTGCTCGGCGACTGCGATGTGGTGTACGGGCTGCGGATGCAATCCGAACGCCAGGCGGAGGCGCTGGTGCCGTCGCTGCGGGAGTACACCGCCCAATGGGGGCTCACCGCGGCCCGAGCCGACCACCTGCCCCCCGGCGCCCTGGTGATGCACCCCGGCCCGGTGAACCGGGGGGTGGAGATCGCCTCCGAGGTGCTGGACGGGCCCAACGCCACCCTGGTCGAACAGGTCCGACACGGGGTGGCGGTGCGCATGGCGGTGCTCTACCTCCTGCTGGGCGCCGACTCGGGCCAGATTCCCCCAGGCGAGACCCCATGAGCGCGGTGTTGGCACGGGCGGTGTTGGCACGGGCGGTGTTGGCATGAGCGCGGTGTTGAAGGGAGGCCTCGTCGTTGACCAGAACGGGGAGCGCGCCGCCGATGTGGTCGTCGACGGCGGACGCATCGCCGCGGTGGGCCCCGACCTGTCGGGCGATGTGGTCTTGGACGCCGCCGGCTGCGTTGTGGCCCCCGGCTTCGTGGACCTGCACACCCATCTCCGCCAGCCCGGCGCTGAGGAGGCCGAGACCATAGAAACCGGGAGTTGGGCCGCTGTTCGGGGCGGGTTCAGCGCGGTGGTGGCCATGCCCAACACCAGCCCGCCCATAGATTGCGCGGCGGTGGTGCAGGAGGTGCTGGCGCTGGGCCGGCCGGGGCCGTGCGACGTGTACGCCTCCGGCGCCATCACTGTGGGCCGCAAGGGGGAGCGGCTCGCCCCCATGGCGGAGATGGCCGCTCTGGGCGTGCGCCTGTTCACCGACGACGGCAACGGCGTGCAGGACGCCGGCCTCATGCGCCGGGCCATGGAGTACGCCGCGGGGCTGGGGGTGCTGCTGGCCCAGCACTGCGAGGTGGATTCGCTGGCCGCCGGGGGCCACATGCACGAGGGGGAGTGGTCCAGCCGCCTGGGCATTCCCGGTGTGCCCGCAGAGGCCGAGGAGTTGATGGTGATGCGCGACATAGCCCTCAGCCGCTTCACCGGGGCCCCGGTCCACTTCCAGCATCTTTCCACCCGGGGCGCCATTGCCATGGTGAGGGCCGCACGCGGCGCCGGCTTGCCGATCACCGCTGAGGCAGCCACCCACCATTTCACCCTCACCGACGAGGCCTGCGCATCCTATGACCCGGTGTTCAAGGTAAACCCCCCTCTGCGCCCGGACGACGATCGGGCCGCGGTGTGCGATGGCCTGGCCGACGGAGCGGTGGACGCCATCGCCACCGACCACGCTCCCCACGCCCCCGAAGCCAAGGATGCGCCATTCGACGAGGCCCCGCCCGGGATGCTCGGCTTGGAGACCGCCCTGGCGCTGGCGCTCACCGAACTGGATCTGCCGGTCGCCCAAGTAGTGGGGCTGCTCAGCTGGCGCCCGGCGGCCATAGCCGGACTGCAAGGGATCCACGGGGGGCCCATTGCCCCCGGCGCTCCGGCCAACCTGTGCGTGTTCGATCCCCATGAGACGTGGACGGTGGACCCCGCCGACTCGGCCAGCCGCTCCCGCAACAATCCTTACGCAGGCCGCCGGGTGCGCGGCCGGGTACGCCATACCATCGTCGGAGGCAAGGCAGTGCTCATAGACCAGGAGATGCGGGAGTTGAGGCCATGATGCGCAAACCTGGCTCCCCTTCGGCATCGTTGGAGGCGAAGCGATGACCCGCTCC
>JAPYOG010000017.1 GCA_028278785.1 Candidatus Poriferisocius anaerobius
GATCACCGCCGCCCTGACCGGGGCCTACATGACCCGGGTGGTCTACCTCACCTTCTTCGGGGAGTTCCGGGGCCACGGCACCCCCCATGAGTCCGGCCCCCGGATCACAGTGCCGCTGTGGATCCTGGGCGGGCTGGCCGTTGTCGCCGGGTTCATCAACCTCCCGGCCGGGTTCCAGCTTGTTCCCTCCTCGTGGGAGGAGAAGTTCCTCCAGTGGGTGGAGCCCGTGGGGGTGGGCTATTTCCCGGCGATCAGCCACGCCACCCCGTCGTGGACGCTTGCCATCGTGTCGGTGGTCGTGGCGCTCATCGGCATCGCCGCCTCCGCCTACTACTACTTCATCCGAGTCCGGGCGGTGAGCCCGGCCGCAACCGAGCTGCCCGACGGGCCCACCAGCCGCTCGGCGCTGGCCCGCCTCGGGCACCGGATCCTGGTCAACAAGTACTACCTCGACTGGCTGTACACCACCGTGATCGTCGGCTTCGTCAAGCGCCCGCTGGCCAACGCCGCCTACTGGGCCAACCAGAACGTCATCGACCGGGTTGTGAACGAGGTCGGCACCCGTGCTGTGCAGGTGGGCGACATCGTCTACCACAAGGTGGACCAGCAAGTGGTGGACGGCATCGTCAACGCCACCGGCAAGATATCCGACAGCTCGGGCGAGGAGCTGCGCCGCATCCAAACCGGCAAGGTGCAGCAGTACGCCGCCATCATGTTCATCGCCGCCGCCATCCTGGCGGGAATCTTCATCATCGTCATCTAGGGAGCGCACATACACATGGGTGAATTTCTCAACGACTGGGGGCTGAGCATCCCGACGTTCCTGCCGATCATCGGTGCGGCCGCCATGCTGCTCATCCCCAAGGACCGAGAGCATCTGCACAAGCTGATCGCCTTGGCCACCACCGTGGCGGTGGCCGTCTTCGGCTTGCTGCTGCTGATCCAGTTCATCGACAACGACGACTACGGGGCCCTCAACTTCGTGGTGGACAAGGGCTGGATAGACGTCATCGACTCCCGCTACATCATGGGCGTGGACGGCATCTCGCTGCCGCTGATTCTGCTCACCATGCTGATCGTGCCCCTGTGCGTGGTCTACTCCTGGAACCACTTCCCAGAGCCGCACAACCCCAAGGCCTTCTTGATGCTGCTGCTCATCCTGGAGACCGGGATGATCGGCACCTTCGCCGCCCAAGACCTGATCCTGTTCTTCGTGTTCTTCGAGGTCGTGCTCTTGCCCATGTACTTCATGATCGGGGTGTGGGGCGGCGAGAACCGGCGCTACGCCGCCATCAAGTTCTTCCTGTTCACCCTGTTCGGCTCGGCCCTTATGCTGGTGAGCTTTCTGGCCCTGTATTTCCTGGCCGACGCCGGCACCTTCGACATGCGGCTGCTGCCCGAGGCGGCCGCAGGCATCGCCAAGTCGTCGCAGGCCTGGGTGTTCGGCGGCATGTTCCTGGGATTCGGGATCAAGGTGCCCATGTTCCCGTTCCACACTTGGCTGCCCGACGCCCACACCGAGGCCCCCACGGTGGGCTCGGTGATCCTGGCCGCGGTGCTGTTGAAGCTGGGCACCTACGGGTTCGTCCGCATCGCCATCCCCATCCTGCCGGAAGCCGCCGCCGAATGGGCCCCGTTCATCGGGCTGCTGGCGGTGATCGGGATCATCTACGGCGCCCTGGGCTGTCTGGCCCAGCGCGACCTGAAACGGCTGGTGGCGTTCTCCTCGGTGGCCCACATGGGCTTCGTAATGCTGGGCATCGCCACCCTCACCGACTTCGGCATCAACGCCGCGGTGTTCGGGATGGTGGCCCACGGCCTTATCACCGGGATGCTGTTCTTCTTGGCCGGCTCGGTGAAGGAGCGCTACCACACCCTGGACATGTCGCGGCTGGGCGGCCTTTTGGTGCAGGCCCCCCGCATGGGCTGGATCCTCGGGTTCTGCGCCATGGCCTCGCTGGGGCTGCCCGGCCTGGCCGGGTTCTGGGGCGAGTTCCCCGCCATCTTGGCCTCCTACAACCCCGCCGCCGTGCTGTCCGAGGAGATCTTCCGGTCATACATGGTCATCGCCGCGCTGGGCACGGTGCTGGCCGCCGGCTATCTGCTGTGGATGCTCCAGAAGACCGCCTTCGGCACGCCTCGTAAGGAGTTCGCCGACGATCCCCATATCCGCGATGCCACCGCCTCGGAGTACATGGCCTGGGCGCCGCTGCTCATCCTGATCGTGGTGCTGGGGGTCTACCCCCACCTGCTGTTCGGGGCCACCGACCCCGCGGTGGTCAACTCGCTCAACGCCTGCCTGGATTCCGCAACCAGCGGGACGTGCTTCGACGCGGCGGCCGGGAAGTAGCCGGCGCTGATGCTCTCGTCTTTGCCGTCGATCGTCGGCTTCGTCCGACCGGACATCGACTGGCACGCCGTCGCGTTCGGCGGCGCCTTCGTGGTGGACGACTTCGCGCTCATCTTGAAGGCCATGTTCATCGTGGTCGCCTACATCGTGGTGCTGTTGTCCACCAACTACATCGCCGAGGGCGACTACTGGGAGAACGAGTACTACGGCCTCCTGCTGGCATCGGTGATGGGCATGGTGCTGATGGCCTCGGCCCGCGACCTGGTGACCATCTTCGTGGCCCTGGAGCTGCTGTCCATCCCCGCCTATTTGATGGCCGCGTGGCGCAAGGCCGACCCCCGCAGCAACGAGGCCGGACTCAAGTACTACCTCATGGGGGTGTTCGCCTCGGCCATCATGCTGTACGGCATGTCGCTGCTGTTCGGGCTGGCCGGCGACACCCGCTTGTCGGCCATCTCAGCAAGCGTGGCCGAAGAAGGCGCCAACCCGGTGGTCATCCTGGGCATCATCTTCGTGATCGTCGGTTTCGCCTTCAAGGTGTCGGGCTTCCCCTTCCACACCTGGGCCCCCGACACCTACGAGGGCGCCCCCACCCCGGTGACCGCCTTCTTGGCCGTGGCATCCAAGGCGGCCGGGTTCGCGGCCCTCATGCAGCTTGTGTACGCCGGCTTCCCCGATGCCCAAGACGTATACCAGCCGCTGCTGTGGATCCTGGCCGTGGGCTCGATGACCGCCGGCAACCTCATAGCCCTGCGCCAGGAGAACATCGTGCGCCTCATGGCCTACTCCGGGGTGTCGCAGGCCGGCTTCATGCTGGCCCCCCTGGCCGTGGCCGGCGACATCGGCGGCGAGGCCCTCTCCTCGGTTATCACCTACCTGCTGATCTACGCGGCCATGAACCTGGGTGCCTTCGCTGTGATCATCGCAGTGGCCCGCCGCACCGCCTCCGGCGCCATCAGCTCGTATGCCGGGCTGTTCAAGTACGCCCCCGGCATGACCATCCTCATGTCGGTGTTCATGTTCTCGCTGGCCGGCATTCCCCCGCTGGGCGGCTGGTTCGCCAAGTTCGCGGTGTTCCGGGCCGTGGTGGATGCCGACACCGGCTGGGGCTATTCCCTGGCCGCCATCGCCGCGGTCAACTCCGTGATCGCGCTGTTCTACTACGCCAAGGTGGCCCGTATGATGTGGTTCGAGGACACCCCCGAAGAAGCCGACACCACGCCTTTGCGGGTGCCCCCCTCGCTGGTGGCCGCCCTCGGCCTCACCGCGGCGGCCACCCTCCTGTTCGGCATCTACCCCACCGCCATCACCCACTTCACCGACGGCACCCTCATCGCC
>JAPYOG010000170.1 GCA_028278785.1 Candidatus Poriferisocius anaerobius
CATCCCCGCGGTGCAGCAGCGGGGCGCGGCCATCATCGAGGCCCGGGGCCTGTCCAGCGCCGCCTCAGCCGCCAACGCGGCCATCGATCACGTCCACGACTGGGTCCACGGCACGTCGGCGGGCGACTGGGTGAGCATGGCCGTGCCCTCCGACGGCTCCTACGGCGTGCCCGAAGGCCTCATCTCGTCGTTCCCCTGCACCACCGCCGACGGCCAGTGGTCGATTGTGGACGGTGTGGACCTGAACGAATTCTCCCAGGCCCGCCTCGACGCCACCGTGGCCGAACTGGTCGAAGAGCGCGACACAGTGGCCGATCTGGGCTTGATCTAGTTGGCCGACATCCCTCCCGCCGGTCGTCACGGCGGAGACGGCCCCCGCATTGCCCGAGCTCTGGGCATCGACCTCCGAACCATTCTGGATCTGTCGCAGAGCCCCAACCCGTTCGCCCCCGATGTGGTTTCGATGCTGGCTGGCCATCTGGATTCGGTACGCCGGTATCCCGAGACAGCCGATGTGGCCCGGGAATTGGCCGACGCCATCGGAGTAGAAGCCGAGCGACTGATTCTTACCAATGGGGGAAGCGAGGCGATCTCCCTGGCGGCTCGGGAGATAGGGGGGCGGGTGCGCTCTGAGCCTGAGTTCGGGCTGCACCCCCGCAATCTCGCTGGGCCGATCTGGCGCAGCGACCCGCACAATCCCAGTGGTCACTTGGCTGGGGCTGAAGAGTCGGCTGATGTGTGGGATGAGGCGTTCTACCCGCTGGCCACCGGGCGGTGGACGGCCGGTCGGTCCGGCGTAGTCGTGGGGTCGCTGACCAAGGTGTTCGCCTCTCCCGGGCTACGACTCGGCTACATCATCTCCGACGACGTGGAGCGGTTCGCCCGTCATCAGCCGCAGTGGTCGGTGAACTCGTTGGGGGTTTCCGTGCTGCCGGAGCTGCTGGATTTGGCCGATCTGCCGGCCTGGTCGGAGGCCGTCGCCACGGCGCGCAAGGAGTTGTCCGAGTTGCTGAGCCGATTCGGCTTCGCGGTGGAGGCTGCCGATGCGCCCTGGGTGCTGGTTCGGGCCCCCGGACTGCGGGAGCGCTTGGCCCCTCATGGGGTGGTGGTTCGGGATTGTTCCAGCTTCGGGATGCCGGAGTATGTGCGGGTTGGGGTGCCTGATTCTGATGGGCTGGCCCGGTTGGAGTCAGCTATGCTGCTGAGCGGCGTGGAGGCGAAGTCCGGTTAGATCCCGGCACTGCCCCGCAACGGTGAACTGGCCCTGAGCCAGCGAGTCCGGTCGAGCTTTGCGCCGAAACGAGCCATAAAGCCCCGAGGGTTGGGTTGGCTCGAGGGCAGAGCACCTGCCGATCGAGCTTCCGTTCCTCGATCTACAGGAGGTGTTTAATGCCCCGACGTTTGTTCCGACTTTTCTTTGCGCTGCTGCTCGCCCTCGCCCTGCTGGTGACTGCTTGCGGCAACGATGACGATGGCCCCGCGCCCCAGGCGGCCGAGGCGCCTGAGCCAGCGCCAACCGACGCGCCAACACAACCGGCACCCGCGTCCACCGAGGCGCCTGAGCCTGAGTCGGCTCCGACCGAGATGCCGACGGAGCCAGAGCCGGCACCGACTGAAGCTGCCCCCTCGCCAACCGAAGCGCCTGCTCCTGCTCCGGAGCCGACAGAAGCCGCCCCCGACAGGCCCCAGCGGATCGTGTCGCTCTCGCCCACTGCCACTGAGATCTTGTTTGCCATCGGCGCAGGAGAACAGGTGGTGGCGGTGGACGAATACTCCTACTACCCGCCGGAAACTCCGGTGACCGACTTGTCGGGGTGGGACCCCAACGTGGAGGCCGTGCTGTCGTATGAGCCTGACATGGTGGTGATCTCCAACGACGCCAACGACCTCATGGCCGCCATGGACGCTGTCGGCGTAGAAGTGCACGTGAATTCGGCACCGGGGGATTTTGAGGGCGGCTATGCCTCAATCGCCGAATTGGGAATTGCCGTTGGCCGAGTGGACGAGGCGGCTGCGCTGGTGGCCGATCTGAGAGCGGAGATCGATGCCGCCCTGGCTGCGGCCCCTGATGTGGAAGTGCGGGTGTACCACGAGTTGGGCGAGACCCATTACTCGGCCAGCTCCAACAGCTTCATAGGGGCGGTCTACGCCGCCATGGGCGCCATCAACATCGCCGACGAAGCCGATGTCGACGGCTACGGGTTCCCCCAGCTCACCGAGGAGTACATCGTGGAGGCCGACCCCGAACTGATCGTGATCACCGATCAGGTGTCCTACACCGCCGAAGACGTGGCTGCCCGGCCCGGGTGGGGCGAGGTGTCGGCAGTGCGCAACGGCAACATCGTGGTGGTCAACGCCGACATCGCGTCCCGATGGGGACCGCGGCTGCCCCAGTTCATCAACGCAGTGGCCGAGGCTCTCAATTCGGTGGCCTCCCCGGTTTCGTAACCCACCGCGGGCACTGCGATGGCCGACGCCTCCCTCCCGACTACCGCTTTGCCGGACGCCGATGCCGCCCACTCGGCGGTACGGCGGGCGTTTGGGATGTCGATTGGGGCCGCCGTTGTTGGGGTTGTGGTCCTCGTGGCGGTGGGACTGTTCAGCGCCACCAGCGGAGCTGCGGGGCTGCCGGTCAAAGGAGTGCTGGGCGCCTTGTTCGACTGGGTTCCGCTGATCGGTGTCGACTCGTCGCTGTCGACCACACAAGAGAACATCTTGTTTGAGATCCGGCTTCCCCGACTGGTTCTCGGGATGCTGGTAGGGGGGTCGTTGGGGGTGGCCGGAGCCTCCTATCAGGGGGTGTTCCGCAATCCGCTGGCCGACCCCTACCTGCTGGGCGTATCGGCCGGTGCGGGTTTCGGCGCGGTGCTGGCTCTGGGGTTCGGCCTCGACTTGAGCTGGGGACCGTTCGACACCGTGCCTGCCGCTGCGTTTGCGGGGGCGCTGGTGGCGGTGCTGGCGTCGATGGCCATCGCCCGGGGCGGAGGCGCGTCGCCGGCAACCCTGCTTTTGGGTGGGGTGGCCATGGCTGCCTTGTTCTCAGCAGCGCAGACCTATGCCATCCAGCAGTTGAATGAGACCAGGGCCCGAGAAGTGCTGTCGTGGCTGTTCGGACAGCTCAACACCACCGGCTGGAAGCAGGTCGGGATCCTGCTGCCCTACGTAGTGGTATGCGGGGTGGTGCTGTTCATTCACCGGAGGCATCTCGATGTGTTGCGGGTGGGTGACGACGAAGCCCGCTCACTGGGACTGGATCCGGCTCGCTCCCGCCTTGTGGTGATCGTGGCCGCCTCACTGCTGACTGCGGCCGCGGTGTCGGTGAGCGGGTTGATCGCCTTCGTGGGCCTGGTGGTGCCTCACATAGTCCGCCTTCTCATCAGCCACAGCTATCGGGTGATCGTGCCGCTGTCCGCTCTGGTGGGGGCGACGTTTCTGGCCTTCGTGGACATCGGCGCTCGCACCCTATTGGCGCCATCAGAGTTGCCGGTGGGTGTCATCACCGCATTTGTGGGAGCGCCGTTCTTCGCCGTAGTGCTGTGGCGAGACCGGTGGAGCACGACATGAGCCCCGTCCTAACGGCTTCGACGCAGGGTTCGGAGAGTGCGATCCGGTCGGCGCCCGCACTGTCGTGTCGTGATGTGAGGGTGAGCTTCCGGGATCAAGAGGTGGTCTGCGGTGTAAACCTGGAGTTGGACACCGGGCAATGGCTGGGCATCATCGGTCCGAACGGGGCCGGCAAGTCCACATTTCTGAGGTCGATTGTGGGATTGGCCGACTACTCCGGGGCGATTGCCCTGGGTGATGGACGAACGCCGGGAGCAGCCGACGTAGCCCTGGTACCGCAGGCTCCGATTATGCCCAAGGGCATGACCGTGGCTGAGTACGTGCTGTTGGGGCGCACGGCACACTTGGGCTGGCTGGCCCGCGAGTCGCGAGCCGACCGCGAGATTGCGTCTTCGGTGCTGAATCGCCTGGAGCTCACGGCCTTCGCCGACCGCTTTGTGTCCACCCTGTCGGGAGGGGAGGCCCAGCAAGTGGTGGTGGCGCGGGCGCTGGCCCAGCAATGCCCGGTGCTGCTGTTGGACGAGCCCACCAGCGCCCTCGATTTGGGTCATCAGGTGTCGGTGCTGGAGTTGGTGGATGATCTGCGCCGCACCGAGGGGCTGAGCGTGCTGGCTGCCATGCACGACCTCAGCGCCGCGGCCCGATTCGCCGACCGGCTCATCCTCATCGACCACGGACGTATCGTTGCTGAGGGCCGCCCCGCAGCCGTGTTGCAGCCAGATCTATTGTCGGCGGTGTACGGCACGCCGCTTACTGTTCAACCAATCGACGGCGAGTTGGTGGTACTGCCCGAGCCTCGCCGTCGGGCCAAACCCCCCAAGGAGGCTCCATGAGCACTGAATCGGCCCCGCGAGACAAGCGTCCCTACGATCCTTCCGAGCTTCGGTCGGCTCCCTCGCTGGTGATGGTCAACACCGGTCACGGCAAGGGCAAGTCGACTGCGGCCTTTGGAACCGTGCTGCGGGCGGTCGCCCGAGGCTGGCCCACTGCGGTGGTGCAGTTTCTCAAGAGCGGTAATTGGAACACCGGCGAGGAGAAAGTGTGCCGAGAGCTCGGCGTGCAGTGGTTTTCGGCGGGCGACGGGTTTACTTGGGAATCCGACGATCTGGACGAATCCCAGGCCAAGGCCGTGGCTGCCTGGGAGTTCTCGGCCCAGCTCATCGCCGATGGCGAATACCGGTTGGTGGTATTGGATGAGATCAGCTACGCCATGACCTGGGATTGGATCGATGCCGCCGATGTGGCCTCAACGCTTGGGTCTCGGCCCGAACAGGTGAGCGTGATATTGACTGGCCGGGACATGGCCGATGAGGTGATCGAGGTGGCCGATACCGTCACTGAGATGACCAAGATCAAGCACGCCTTCGACCGCCAAATCAGAGCCAAGAAAGGTCTCGATTATTGACTAGTCCGGTTAGCCCCCTCCTGCATCCAGCCGCATCTGGCCATCGCGGGGTACTGGTGTGGCGCTGGGACACTCCAATGATGTCGATGTCGTCGGCCGCGGTCGGCGGGGGGTTTACCGAGATCGGCTGGGCCTTCAATATCGGCGTGTCCTCTGACTATGGCCGAACCGACTTGTCCGATCACGCTGGCGAGGTGGCTGCCGAACTCGGTTTAACTGGTGCTGGCATGGCCCTCTTCACCGCGGCGGCGGTTGATGAGGTGTGTCGGTCTGAGTGCGGCGGTGTGGTGGTTGACGCAACCGTGGGGGTCACTCACCCCACTTGGGCAGCCGACCCCACTGCCGTGGGGAGGGAGTGGACCCCAGGCACAATCAACCTCGTTGCGCAGTTGCCAGTTGGACTGGAGCCAGGCGCAGCGGTCAACGCGGTGGTGACCGCCACTGAGGCCAAGAGCCAGGCGTTGATGGCTTGCGGGATTGCGGGAACTGGTACGGCCAGCGATGCAGTAGGCATTGTGTGGCCCATTGGAGCCGAAACAGAGCGGTTTGCCGGACCCCGCTCGGAGTGGGGAAGCAAGATCGCCAAAGCCATCTACCAGGTTGTCTGGGGATGTGCCCGGAAGGCCTCATGATCATTTTGGTGTTGGGCGGGACCCGATCAGGGAAGTCGGAAGTGGCTGAATCGATTGCTGCTTCCCTAGGTTCGACGGTGGCCTACGTGGCCACCGCGGCGGTCGATCCAAGCGACGCCGACCACACCACCCGAGTGGCGGCTCATCGAGCCCGTCGTCCTGCCCACTGGAGCACCATCGAATGCGAGGCGTACGCTGACCTACCCAGGGTGCTTAGGGAGATCGACAGCCCGGTCTTGGTGGATTCGCTGGGCACCTGGGTCACCAAGCACCCTGAGATGAACGTGGAAAGCAGCGATCTATTGGACGCTTTGGCCAGTCGAGTCGCTCCCGCGGTCATCGTCTCCGAGGAGGTGGGGCTGGCGGTTCACCCTCCCAGCGAGATGGGACGTCGCTATGTAGACGCGCTGGGGATTCTCAATCAGCAGATTGCTGAGGTCGCCGACCGAGTGCTGCTGGTAGTGGCTGGCCGTATTCTGGAATTGCCCCATCCCGATGAGGTGGTGTGAAGGCGATGAAGCGACCGGCGGTCATGGGTGCGGTGGCATTTCTGACCGTTGCAGGGCGTGGCCAAGCGCCCCAAGCTCGGGCGTTGTGGTGGTTCCCGGTAGTTGGTGCCGGGCTTGGTGGGGTGC
>JAPYOG010000171.1 GCA_028278785.1 Candidatus Poriferisocius anaerobius
CCCGCCGGCCGCAGCCTCGTTGCCGCCGCCCGTCCCCACCTGCTGGAGTTGGCCGGCGCCCTGGGCGAGGTGGCCGGTTTGTCGATCATCGACGAGGGCCAGGTGTACTACCTGGACCACACCGAGTCGTCGTCGGATGTGCAGCTTCGGGACTGGACCGGGGAGCACGCCCCGCTCCACGCGGTACCGTCGGGGATGGCCATGCTGGCCCACCTGCCCGCAGATCAACAGGACGCGTACTTGGCCCAGCCGCTGGCGCCATGCACACCTTGGACCACCCTCGACCCCGAGGCCCTGGCCAGCCGGCTCACGCAAATCCGCAGCCTGGGCTACGGCTGGGGCTACGAGGAGTTCGCCGAGGGCATCAACTCGGTGGCCGCACCGGTGCTGGGCACCGACGGGCTCCCGCTGGCGGCCCTCCACGTCCACGGACCCGCCTACCGCTACCCCAATCCCGACCTTGCCCACGACCACGGCCTCGCCGTGTCGGCTGCCGCAAACCGCCTCTCCGCCCAGCTCAACGAATGACCTGCGGCCAAACCGATTCTGCGCCCACAGCCACAGCGTCCAGCAAGCCGCCGCCAGCGACGGAGGCCGACCCCGCCAACCCTCTTCACAACGCTTTCTGGCGTCGGGACCGCGCCGTTGTGGACGAGGAGTTGAGGCGGGTTTGCGCTCGACCGCTCACGTTCTATCCGGGATTTCAGTTCACAGGCGATCTGGAGAGCGTGGACACTCCGGGCGCCTGGTTCGTCACCCGGTCCTCGACCGTCCTGGAGATCTCGCGCAACCCGCAGATCTACTCCTCATCCTCGGGCATCACCATCAACAACTTCCCCCCTGAGTTCAACGAGTACTTCACCTCGATCATCACCATGGACGATCCCCGCCACGCCCGGCTGCGAAAGCTGGTGTCGGCGGGCTTCACCCCCCGGATGCTGGCCCGGCTGGAAGACTCGGTGCAGGACCAGGCCAGGCTGATCGTGGACAACGTGTGCGAGCGGGGCGAATGCGACTTCGTCACCGATGTGGCCGCCCGGCTCCCGCTTCGCATCGTGTGCGACCTCATGGGCATCCCCGCGTCCGAGCACGACTTCGTGTTCGACCAGTCGAACGTGATCCTCGGCGCTGCCGACAACGAATACGTTCCCGAACTCGGCGACTTCGTGACAGCCATCCTCACAGCCGGGGAGGCCCTGTCCAACCTGATGGACGAGGTGGCGGAATCGAAGGTCGGCGTGGACACCGGGGATCTGACCAGCGTCTTGGTGAATGCCGAGGTGGACGGCGAGCGGCTCACCCGAGCCGAGCTGGCCAGCTTCTTCATCCTGTTGGTGGTGGCCGGCAACGAGACCACCCGCAACGCCATAAGCTGGGGCCTGGTGTACCTCACCGACCACCCCGACCAGCGCCGCATCTGGGCCGGCGATTTCGAGGGCACGGCCAACACCGCCGTGGAGGAGATCATTCGCCTGGCCAGCCCGGTCACCTACATGCGCCGAACGGTGCTGGACGACACGGTGCTCGAGGGCCGCAAGATCGACGAGGGCGACATGGTGGTGATGAACTACTTGTGCGCCAACCGGGACGAGTCGCTGTTCGATGCTCCATACACCTTCGACGTGCGGCGCGACCCAAACCCCCATTTGGGCTTCGGCGGCCCGGGACCGCACTTCTGCCTGGGCGCGCATCTGGCCCGCCGGGAGATCAAGGTGATGTTCCGCGAGATATTCAACCGCATCGGCGACATCCGGGCCACAGGAGAACCCATCCCGCTGTCGTCGGCGTTCATCCACGGCATCAAGCACCTGCCCGCGGCGTTCACCCCGTCGAAGCCCGTGGGGGCTCGGGTCTGAGCCTGTCGGGGCCGATTGATGCGGCCCGATGGCCGCCACGGTATGTTTTGGCATCAGCAAAGGCGCAGCCAGGCGCCCGTGAACTCCAACCCTGCGAGGAGCCCCCATGCCCATCGACCCAACCGCCGTCGGCGCCCAGAGCGGGCCGAGCACCTCTAGCTGGGGGTCGAAAGACGCCCTTTTGTATGCCCTGGGCGTGGGCGCGGGCATGAGCGACCCCACCGGGTTCGAGCTGGAGTTCACCACCGAGAACACCAAGGACGTTGAGCAGAAGGCGCTGCCCACGATGTGCGTGGTGCTGGGCGGCGGGCTCGTCGGCGCCGACAGCCCGTTGGCCAGGATAGGCACCTACAACCCGGCTCTTCTGGTCCACGGCGAGCAGGGGTTCACCCTCCACAAGCCGCTGCCGGTGGAGGCCTCGGTCAGCTCGGTGAGCCGCGTCACGGGCATCTACGACAAGGGCAAGGCCGCCCTGGTGGTGCTGGAGAGCGAGGCTGCCGATGCCGCCGACGGCCAGCCCCTGTTCACCACCACCAGTGCGCTGTTCGTCCGGGGCGAAGGCGGCTGGGGCGGAGACCGGGGCCCGGCCGGCCCGCCGAGGGTGCCCGAGCGGGACGCCGACCATGTGGTGGCCTATCAGACCCGCACCGACCAGGCCCTTTTGTACCGGCTCAACGGCGACCGCAACCCTTTGCACTCCGACCCGTCTTTTGCGGCTGCCGGGGGGTTCGACACCCCCATCCTGCACGGGCTGTGTACCTATGGCTTCACCGGTCGGGCGCTGCTCCACACCCTGTGCGACAGCGATCCGGCCCGTTTCAAGTCGATGCACGGAAGGTTCTCATCGCCGGTGCTGCCGGGAGAGACCCTGCACGTCCACATCTGGGACGAGGGCGGCGGATCGGCCCGGTTCCAGACCCGGGCAGGCGACCGGGTGGTGCTCGACGCCGGAACCGCTGCCTTTTCAACGCGAAGACCCGCCAAAGGGGCGCTGCGAGTCCCACAACCCATATGAGACCATGCTGTCGTGAATTCGGTTCGCCTCTTCCTCTGAAACACGATTCTCAACTGCTGCCCTTTTGAGCAGTTTGCGGATTCGTTCGTAGCGATAGCTCCGATCGCCATTGAGTGCTATGAGCGCCTTCAGGGCGTCGTTGTCGTCGGTGACGATAGTCCACGCACGTTTGGATGCTATGGCAATGCATGCGGCTTCACCGGGCCCAAGCGGTGCCCGCAGACCCAATTGTCGAGCCTTGGCGTCCTGCAATTCATCGGCAAGCCTCTGCTCGCCTGAATCCATGGCCTCTACGACCAGCCGATCCTCTGCATACAGGCGATTGACCTTGTTTATCCTGAACGAAGCTCCAGTGTCACCGGTCTCGAGCGCCGTGTTCTGATAGTAGTCCTGTGCTTGACGCATCTCAGATGAGAATTCCGGCCGCGACTTGGACTCTGGGGAGCTGGTCCAATCGTCTGGGTCAAAGACTGCAAATGGCACCCTCAAGGGCCACCCGATGAGGTCGCCCAAGAGGTCTTCCTGTTCCGCCAAGAGAAAGTACAGCAAGACAACGGTATCGAGAATGTGCTTGCGCTCAGATGACACCCGATTCCCTGAATTCTGCGAATTCGTCCAAGATAAGTTGCCACCCTTCATCATCGTGACGAGGCACTTGTCCCATCAAGTCCAGGATTTCTGGGAGGGATAGACCGGAGAAAGATGCGGCTGTCATCGGTGAGATCACGCCATCAAGAACGGCTGAACGCAGCATCCTGAGGAACTGCCGCGGGAACCGGCGCACACGCCAACGGCTGGGATCCTGTCTCACTTCCTCTTCATCAACGGCATAGCCGAGTGACCGAGCGAGCTGTATCGGCCGCACTGATTCCTCGAATCTGCGAGCCGTCGCCTGAGCGATAGAGTTCATCTGCTTGAGCCGCACGAGCGCAGTGGGCCACGACACTCGAAAGTATCGTTGGATCCGTATCGCATCTTCAGGATCATTGATGCGAGGATCCATGCCGACCTCCTCCATGAACCGGCGAACCCCCTCGCGCGGCATCAGGAACTCACCTGCGAAGGTGTCTGCGAACGTCTCCTGGGGATTCCGCCCCCGCGATACAACCCGGTTCGTCTCATGGCTGTGGAACAACGCGTGAGCCATCTCATGGGCAACCGTGAAGTGGCGTCGCCCTGGCGTCATTCCCAGGTTCACGAGGATTGAGAACCCGATCTCGGGGTGGTTGAGGAAGGCCCCCGAGGGCACCTTGCTCAAGTCAGCCCCAAGATGAGCACGATACACGGTGATGCCCAGGACCTCGCAGACCGGGTCGAGATCAACGATGGGGCCCGTGCCCAATCCGACGAGATTTCGCACCTCCTCAGCCTTGCGCCGGATGTCGTCCTTTTGGGCGTATTGGGCCCGGTGGCCGAATGGGCTCCGGGTCATGCAATGCACGCTCTCATCAAGGATTCGGGCAAGTTCGGCGTACCGGTCCAAGAACTGGCCGAACTCGCGAACGCCCGGTACCGCTTCGGGAGCAATTCCCTCATCGGCCCGTAGCAGCATCCCGGCCATGTCCCCTTCGGCCTCTTGGATTGCCCTGCCCTCGGAGAGATCGGCGAGTTGAACCCCGTACAGGCGGGCCAGCGCGCTCCTCTGGCGGTCGTTCGGCTCGCGCGTCCCCAACTCCCAGTACGACACCATCGCACGACTCACGCCGAGACTTGCGCCTACGTCCTCTTGCGAATAGCCGGAGAGCTCCCGCGCCCGCCTGAGCCCCGCCGGCAGGTTCGTCGCCGGAGCAGCCCCAGGGGACGACAAGCCGGTTTGCGTCGTCTCTGCCCCCATCGCTCAGCCTCCTGTCATGGCATGTTTCGCGAATTCAAGATAACACGTTGCAAGCGTAACACAAAATGGTTACGCTATTGGAAGATATTCCTGAAATAACGAAACAAACTGAAATAACGAAACAGGAGGTAACGACATGCCCTCAGAACACGAGCCCGGACACACCATCGAGATCTACGTCCACTCGGACGGCGGCCACGGCCCTGATCTCGTCGAGGTACCCAGCGACGGGCGAGTAGCCGACCTAGTCTCCGAGGACGAGAGCCTCTGGCTCGAGGACGCGAACGAGGCACTCCCGGCCGACAGTTCGCTGCCCGAAGCGGGGATCGCACGCCGATCCCACGTCCACCGCGGGCGCTGTCCCACGGTCAAGGCACAGGTCCGCTACGCCGGCACAGAGATAGTCGAAGAGTGCTCTCCGGCGACTCGGGTCATCCAGGTTTTCCGATGGGCGACCGGCCCCAAGTGCTTCAAGCTGGCGGAATCGCAAATCCCCAAGCACGGACTCGCCCTTCCCGGTGGAGACGAATTGCTGGATCCCGGGACTCACATCGGCTCACTCGTTGCCGAGACCCGCTGCTTTGTCACTATCGACACACTCCGAGAAGAGCCTCGTCACGCGCATCGAGTACTACGACGACCTCGATCCCCGCTGCCTGACAGGCAACATCCACTTCCACGGACTGGCGTTCAGCAAACTCTGGGACATCTGTGAAAACCTTGCCACTGGCCGGAGTGGTGGCGGGCGCTCTCGCGGTGTCCGAGGTCTTCCAGCACGCGCTCGGATCGAACACGGCGGCCTGCCGCGACACCGGGCTTTCGCTATGGTGCCCGAACCTGCCCTGGCAGTCCTCTGAAGCCGTCGGACCGGCACTTCAACGTCTCCCTACCGGGGTGTGGCTGCTCGGACTCGGCCACCTCGGACAAGCAAGCGCCTGGAGCCTCGGTTGCCTTCCATACGGCAAGCCCGACGACCTGGAGGTGTACCTCGTCGACTTCGACACAGTCGTCCAAGCCAACCACTCCACCGGGCTGCTCACCCTTCCAGCCGACATCGGCCAGCGCAAGACCCGCATCGTCGCATCCCGGCTAGAACAGCTCGGTCACCTCACCCGCCTCATAGAGCGCCCGTTCGACGACCACCTGAGACCCAGCAACACTGAACCGCCTAGCCGGCGCCACTCCGGCAGCCGCGTTCGCAGGTGCTACAGCAGGTGCTCTTTCCGTTGCCGCCCTCCTCCGCCTCCTACACGGCGCTCATCACTACGAGACCCTAAGTGTCGACCTCCGCAGCCCTAGCGACGTCGTTGCCCCACCATCCCTGAAGCCCCCGCAGCCATTCAATCCCGGATTCACGACATCCCTAGTGACACTTGGATCTGCATATCCGATATTTGGAGAGCGCCCAGTCAGCGGTCGCCGATGGCGTAGAAGCCTCCGGCGCGGTCGGCCACATAGATGACGCCGTTCCACACCGCGGGGGTGGATTCCACGCATCCCCCCAGCGATATGCGCCACAGCTCGGGGGGATCGACCGAGGGGAGCGAGATGTCGAAGCCGTATATCGTTCCCGCGCAGTCGCCTTGGATGAGCACGTCGTCGATCACCGCCGGCGACGACCACACCGGCCCGTTCAGCCGCTTGCGCCATACTGCCTCGCCGGTGTGTCGGCTCAGCCCGTAGAGATAGCCGGCGTTGGTGGGCACGTACACCATCTCGTCGGTCAGCGCCGGGGTGGCCCACACCCCGTCGATATCGGCGTTGCGCAGGTCGGCGCCCCATACCAGGGGGTCGTCGGCTGAGGGGTCCAGCTTGAGCATCTGGCCCAACTCCCGGCTGCGGGCATTGCCCCGCTCATACTCCACTCCCACGTACAAGAAGCCCTCGTCATCGGCCACCACGGTGGCGTCCACGTCGTCGCCCGCCCAGTAGCGGAACACCCGCTCGGGATCCCGGCCGTCGGCCACCCCGGAGATGTCCCAGCCCTGCACCAGGCCGCCGGAGTTGGCGAAATACAAGGTGTTGCCCACCACGGTCATCCCCGCCTCGATGGACACGTTGCCGTCGGCAACCGCATTGAGCAGCTCGTCGTCCCAGCCGGGGCTGGAGAACACCACTTCGGGATCGACGGTCGCCAGGCCGTCGGCGCCGTAGCCGCGGTTCAGCCTGATGATGAAGAAGTGGCTGTTCTCCCCGCCCTGGAACAGGTAGTCGTCCAGAACCAGGGAGGCGCCGTCCCAGTCGTCGTTCCACAGCACCGGCGACGCTTCGTTGGCGTGCATAGACCAAAGCTGGGTCGGTTCCTGCCGGTCGAAGGCCAGAATCCTGAAATAGTTGTCCCTCGATCCGAAGTACACCAGGGGGAAGCCGTCGGGGTCCACAGTCACCGACCCCTTGACCAGGTCGCCCACCAGGAATGCCGGCAGCAGCTCCTCGCCGGTGGAGGCGTCGAGGAAGTGGACGCCGGGCGTGTAGGCGCCCGCAATCACCCATGTGCGGTCGTCGTGCCACTCGACCACCGCGGGCTGGCCGGTCCAGCCAGCGCCGCACCACAGGGTGGTGCCCGCCGCCCAGGCGGTGAGCGAGCACAGATCTCGCTCGGGGGTGCCGGTGAAGCGCCACAGCACCTCCGGCGCCTGTGGAGCGGGGCCGGTTCCGTAGAAGGTGCGGGTGGGGTTGCCCCGGAAGGTGAGCAGCCCCGGCACCATGCCGTGGGGCCGGCCGACGGTGGCGGGGTCGACACCTACGTGGCGGAGCTC
>JAPYOG010000172.1 GCA_028278785.1 Candidatus Poriferisocius anaerobius
GGGGTGCCGCAGCCCCAGCAGGGCGAGCCGCTGTACGCGGCCAAGCTCACCCGAGACGATCGCCGGCTCCGCTGGGACCGCCCAGGGGAGGTCTTGCACCGGCAAATCAGGGTTGGCGGTGCTTGGACCGTCTGGCGGGGCGGGGCTCTGAAGATCTGGGCAGCGCAGGTTGAACAGGGATCGCTGCCCCCCGGCGAGATCGAGGGGCCTCGGGTGGGAACCGGCGACGGGCTGCTTCGGCTGGTGGAGGTCCAGGCTGAGGGCAAGTCCCGCCAGGCTGCGGAGGACTGGTGCCGAGGCGCCCGCCCGATGGCAGGCGACCGCCTCGGACCGTGAGCCGGTCCCAGCACGCAGCGGCATCGGGCAATGCCCGGGCTGTGGCCGCGGGCCTTTTGGATCGGATCGAGGGCGACGGCGCGTATGCCAATCTGGTGCTGGCCTCGGCCGAGCTTTCCGAGCGCGACGCCGCGGTGATAACCGAGATGGTCTATGGCGTGACCCGGATGCGCCGGGCGCTGGACCATCTGATCGACCGCTTCGTGTCGAGGCCGCCCCAGCTCGCCATCCGCAACCTGCTGAGGATTGGGGCCTATCAGCTCCACATGATGGACACCCCCGCCTACGCGGCGGTGAGTGAAACCGTGCAGGCCGCGCCCCCCCGCCAACGGGGGTTCGTCAATGCCGTGCTGCGCCGGGTAGCCGATTTGCAGCCGTCGTGGCCTAGCGAGGCCGTGCGCTTGAGCTACCCGGACTGGATCGTCGAGCAGCTAGGACGCGATCTGGGCGCTGCCGACGCCATCGGCGCGCTGGAGCAGATGAACCGGCCTCCCGAGGTCGCTGCCAGGGCTGACGGCTATGTCCAGGATCGGGCATCGCAATGGGTGGCCGAACTGGTGGCCCCGCAGCCGGGGGAGCGGGTGCTGGATCTGTGCGCTGGCCCCGGGGGCAAGGCCACAGCGCTGGCCAACAGCTCGGCGGTGGTCGTGGCCGCCGACCGCCGCCGCCGCCGGGCGTCGCTGGTTGCCGCCAACGCCGCCCGAACCGGGGTGACCCTGGCCGGTGTGGTGGCTGCCGACGGCCGCCTGCCGCCGTTTCGGCCCGGGGCATTCGACCGGGTGCTGGTGGATGCCCCGTGTTCGGGGCTGGGGGTGCTGGGCCGGCGGGCCGATGCCCGCTGGCGTGTGGGGCCCGACGACGTCGCCGAGTTGGCTCGACTCCAAAAAGAGCTGCTGAGAGCCGCGTTGGCACTGGTCCGCCCAGGCGGTGTTGTGGCCTACTCGGTCTGCACTGTGACCGCGGCCGAAACCTCCGCCATCGACACCATGGTGGCCCGGGAGTTCCCCGGTGCCGCCCCCGTTTCCATCGTCGATGCCCGCTGGCGACCGCACGCCCGCGGCGGCCTGGTGCTCCCCCAAGACCATCAGACCGACGCGATGTTCGCTGTCGTCTACAAAGCTCCCGGCCAGAGCTCCCGGCGGTTAGCCTGACCGGCAATGGCAGATCGAGAAACCGCCGGGCTGGCCGCCAAGATCCTCACCGTTTCCGACGGGGTTGTCGCCGGCACCCGCCAAGACGCCTCGGGCGAGGCGCTGACGCAGATGCTCGCCGACGAGGGCTATGAGATCGCCGACCGCCGAGCAGTCGAGGACGGCGTCGAGTCGGTGCGCGACGCCCTTTTGGAGATGTCCGACGGGTTCGCCGGGCTGATCGCAACCACCGGGGGAACCGGCTTCGGCCCCAGAGACCTCACACCAGAAGGCACAGCGGCCGTTCTGGAGCGCCGGGCCGACGGCTTGGCCGAGGCATCCCGGCTGGTGAGCCCTCTGGGGCGGCTTTCCAGGGCGATCTCTGGCACCAGGGGCGCCGCGTTGATCGTGAACCTGCCCGGTTCTCCCAAAGGGGCAGCAGAATGCCTCGTGGCTGTGCTGGATGTGGTCCCCCACGCGCTCCGCCTGCTGGCCGACCAGCCCACACGGCATTGAACCCGCTTCCCCGACAGCCTGATCACCCTATGGACCTCGCCCTGGAGGCGGCTCGGTCGTGTCGGCTGGTCGCTTCGCCCAATCCCTGGGTGGGCTGCGTTATCGACGCCGGCGGGGATCGCTACACGGGGGCCACCTCGCCTCCCGGCGGCAATCATGCGGAGATCAACGCGCTGGAAGCCGCCGGCCCGCGAGCAGAGGGGGCCGACCTCTACACCACTTTGGAGCCCTGCGCCCATCAAGGCCGCACCGGGCCGTGTGCTGAGGCCATCGCTGCCGCGGGGATCGCCCGAGTGGTGGCGGCTGTTGAGGATCCCGATCCTGCGGTGTCGGGGAAGGGCATGGAGGCGCTGCGAGCCGCCGGTGTTGAAGCGGAGCTGGGCGTGCGGGCCGCCGAAGCTGCCGAGCTGCTCGCCCCCTACCTCAAGCACCGCCGCACGGGCCTGCCCTGGGTGGTGTTGAAGCTGGCTGCCACCCTCGACGGCCGCATCGCCGCCCCCGATGCCACCAGCCGCTGGATAACCGGCGCCGAGGCCCGCGCCGACGCCCACCGCCTGCGAGCCGAGAGCGACGCAGTGCTGGTGGGGGCGGGCGCCGTCCGGGTCGACGATCCCGCCCTCACGGTGCGAGGCTGGCAGCCCCCGCAAGGGGTGGCTCCGCGCGCCGGCCAGCCGCTTCGGGTTGTGCTGGGCACCGCCGCCCCCGATGCCCGCGTCCACCCTGCGCTGGAGATGGGCGGGCCGCTGGAGCAGGTTCTGGCCGAGCTGGGGGACAGGGGAGTGGTCCAGCTCCTCGTCGAAGGCGGCGCAACCACCGCGGCCGCCTTCCACCGGGCCGGGCTGGTGGACCAGTATGTCGTCTACCTGGCCCCCGCCCTGTTCGGCGGCAGCGATGGCCGCCCCATGATGGCCGGCCCCGGCGCCTCCACTGTCGAGGACCTGTGGCGGGGCCAGATCACCGCCGTCGCCCAACTCGGCCCCGACCTGCGGATAGACCTCCGGCCCTGAAGGGCCGGCGATTGGCCTATTGATCCCGGCCCCTGCCGCTCAGCCCGGTAGCGTTGGGGCATGCTCTCGCTGGTTCTGCCCAAAGGATCGCTGGAGAAGGCGACATTGGAGCTCTTCGGCGCCGCCGACATCCCTGTCCGCCGCAGCTCAGATGTGGCCTACAAGGGCACGATAAACGACCCCCGCATCCAGCGGGTCCGCATACTCAGGCCCCAGGAGATCCCCCGATATGTGGCCGACGGGTTGTTCGACTTGGGAATCACCGGGCGCGACTGGGTGGTGGAGACCGGCAGCGACGTGGTTTCGCTGGGCGAGCTCCAGTACTCCAAGAACACCTCGCAGCCGATCCGGATGGTTCTGGCCGTGCCCGCCGACTCCCCGTGGAACAGCGCAGAGGATCTGCCCCAAGGGGTGACGATCTCCAGCGAGTATCCGGAGCTGACCAAGCGGTTCTTCGACGACTTGGGGATCCGCGCCGAGATCGCCCTGTCGTATGGGGCTACCGAGGCCAAAGCCCCCGACATCGTGGACGCAGTGGTGGAGATCACCGAGACGGGCCGTGCGCTGCGGGCCGCCGGCCTCAAGATCATCCATACCATCCTCACCTCCTACACCGAGCTGGTGGCCAATCCTGCCAGCTACGCCGACCCCGAGCGCCGCCACGCCATGGAGCAGATCCACACCCTGCTGTGCGGGGTGCTGGAAGCCCGGGGCAAGGTGCTGGTGAAGATGGAGCTCCCGCTGGCCAAGATCGTCCATTGAGGCCGACAGAGCGTCTTAGCCCGATGACCGGCACAGTGGCCGGCTTCGATGCGGCCACGGGCTGGGGGCGGGTTGCTGCTGCGAGCGGGGTCGAGTATCCGTTCCACTGCACGGCCGTGGCCGACGGCACCCGCGCCGTTGAAGTCGGCACCCCGGTTGTGTTCTGGCTGGCCCCCGGCCATCGCGGCGTGTGGGAGGCAGCCGGGATCACTCCCCGCTAGCGGCCTCCGCCGGGGCCTCGCCAGCACCTTCTGCGGCCCGCGACACCTGCACGAACGCCATCCGGATCTGATGCAGGGCTTCCTTAAGCGTGGCCTCGTGCTCGCCCAGGCGGCCATCGAGCCCGTCCACCAGCGCGCCCAGGGCGTCGATGGCCAGGCGGGCTTCCTCCAGGCTGGGCGGCTGCTGGCTCAGGTGAATGGCGCCCAGCTCGTACAGCCCCATGGCGTGGTTTCCCACCACCACCGAGGCCGGCGTGGCGGCGATCTGCTCCCGGGCCTCGGCGAGTTGTTGGGCCAGCTCTTCAGCTTGCGCCCGCTCCTCGTCGCTCAACCCGGCCAGCGGATCGTCCGGCCCGTCGGAAGCCTGTCGGGGCGGCGGGCTCGCGGGGCGGTTGCGACCATCGTCGACCGGCACTTCGCCGCCCGGTGTCCACAGTGTGCTCATCGCTATTCCTCAACTCCTTTTTGCCTCGTCTGGCGTTATTGTCCCTCATCGCTGATACTCTTACTCAGCAACTTTGACGCACCAGCGGGGCCAACCCCGATTTCTGGGCGTTGTATTCCATAGTCGAGAGAGAGGATTGTGCGCATTGCAGAGCGGTGATCGGCCATAGCCTCGGCAGATGCTGAGCCCCGGATCAACGACCGGATCAGAGCGAGAGAGGTTCGCCTCGTTGGACAGGACGGACAGCAGATAGGCATTCGCCTGCTGCCTGAGGCGTTGGACATGGCCCGTGACGCCGGCCTGGACTTGGTGGAGGTCGCCGAAAAGGCGAATCCGCCGGTCTGTCGGATCATGGACTACGGCAAGTACAAGTACGAAGCCGCCCAACGGGCCAAAGAGTCCCGGCGAAACAGCACCAACATCATCGTCAAGGAGATGAAGTACCGGCCCAAGATCGGGCCGGGCGACTTCGGCACCAAGACGCGCAAGGTGCGGAGCTTCCTCGAGGAAGGCTACAAAGTAAAAGTCACGATCATGTTTCGCGGCCGCGAGGTACAGCATCCCGAACTGGGGAGGCGCATCCTCGATGACGTCGCCGCCGAGGTGGAACAGGTGGCCAAGGTCGAGGTCTATCCCAGGCTGGATGGCCGCAACATGGTCATGGTGCTCGGACCGGTGAAGAAGAAGTCCCGCAAACAGGTCGCCCGAGAGGCTCGTCCACCGGCCGAGCCCGCCGCGGCGCCCGACCCTGCCCAATAGTCCCAATAGTCCCAATAGTTCCATCCCAATAGTCCCATCCCAATAGTCCCAATAGGCTAAAAGGATCTCCAGCCAGCAAAGCGCAGACAACAGCCATGCCCAAGATGAAAACCCACCGAGGCGCAGCCAAGCGGTTCAAGACCACCGGTACCGGCAAGCTTCGCCGCCGCCGCGCCTACAAGAACCACATCCTCGAGAAGAAGGCCCCCAAGCGCAAGCGCCAGCTGCGCGGCCCGGCTGAGGTTTCGGGGGCAGACGCGTCGGCGGTCAAGCGCCAGTTGGGCCTCTAGGCCCGAGTCGGCGAGTTCGAGTCCAAGGAGGACACAGCATGGCTAGAGGACACAGCATGGCTAGAGGAGCACAGCATGGCTAGAGTCAAGCGCGCTGTCACCGCCCGCAAGCGCCGCAGGGCGGTGCTGAAGCGGGCCAAGGGGTACTACGGCAACAAGAGTCGCACGTTTCGGGGCGCCAACGAGCAGCTTATGCACAGCGGCCAGTACGCCTTCCGGGATCGCCGTGCCCGCAAGGGCGAGTTCCGCCGCCTGTGGATCCAGCGCATCAATGCCGCCTGCCGCCAGAACGGCACCACCTACAGCCGGTTCGTCAACGGCTTGAAGCTGGCCGACGTGGAGGTCGACCGCAAGATCCTGGCCGAGCTGGCTGTGAATGACCCTGCCGCGTTCGCCGCGCTGGTCGAAGTGGCGAAGGCCGCGTCCGGGGCGGAGCAAGAGTCCGCCCCGGTGGGGTAGCGCTGCCCCCGAACACCCCGCTCAGTGCCCGAAATCCCCGGGTGGCTGAGCTGCGCCGCCTGGTGAAGCGCCGTAGAGAGCGCACTGAGGCCGGCAAGTTCGTCATCGACGGCCCGCGGCTGCTGATCGAGGCGCTCGCTGCCGACTTGGAGATCGTGGACGTGTTCGTGACGCCCGTGATCGACCTTTGGGCCGACCTGGGGGTCTCAGTGGACGCCCCCGTCTGGACTATGGACGAGGGCGTGCTGTCCAAGGTGGGCTCGGTGGTCACGCCCCAGGGAGTCATGGCTACCGCCCGCATTCCCGATCCGGCCCCGTTGGCCAACGGCGACTTCGTCGTTGAACTGGCCGGGGTGGCCGATCCCGGCAACGCCGGAACCATCGTGCGCAGCGCGGTGGCTGCTGGGGCCCAAGCGGTGGTGTTCGGCGCCGGCTCGGTGGATCCCTGGAACCCCAAGACCGTGCGGGCTTCGGCGGGCGCCCTGTTTCGGATTCCGTTGGCCGTGGAGTCGCCCGTGGGGGAGCGGATAGGCGCCGATCCCCGCCAGGGCGACCCCTGCGACCAAGTCGACCTCACCGGCCCCCTCACCCTGGTGGTGGGCAACGAGGCTCATGGCCTGGAACAGGCCGCGGCCATAGACCGCTGGGTGTCCATTCCCATGGCCGCCTCCGTCGAGTCCCTCAACGTGGCCTCCGCTTCTGCTGTCCTCTGCTTCGAGGTCGCCCGCCAGAGGTTCTATCAGCAATCGTATTAGTCGGTCACTATAGTAAATAACTAATATAATAGTCAACCAACATATTAGTCAACTAACACACAAGTTGACTAATATATTAGTTGACTAACATACTACTCTACTAATAAGCTCGCAGCATGGAACCCAATGCGCTCATCAACCGGGAGGCGGAGGCAGAGAAACTGCAAGCTCTGCTGAAGCGGGGCACACCCGCTCTCACGTTGGTTCGCGGTCGCCGCCGGGTGGGCAAGACCTATCTTTTGTCCAATCTCTGGGCGCCTGGGCAAGTGCTGCACTATTCGGCTTCGTCCACCACACCGATGCTCAACCGCCAAACGCTGCTACAAGAAGCGGCCCGCTGGTCAGGAGAAGAGATCCGCCCCGAGGACCACCCGACTTGGCGCACGGTGTTCCGAACCCTGTTCAGCCTCCGCCCGGGGCAGCCAACCGTCATCGTGTTGGACGAGTTCCAGTATCTCGCCGACGGCGAGAGCGGGTTGCGCGAGGTCGCCTCGGAGCTGAACGCGGTGTGGGAGTCGGGTTTGCCCCGCTCGGCGGGCCTGCTCGTGGTGCTCTGCGGGTCGGCTGTACGCACCCTTGAAGCCCTGGCCGCCGGGGGATCGCCCCTCTACGGCCGACTCGACGCCGTGATCCCGCTCGAGCCGTTCGACTACTGCAACGCCGGCCAAATGGTTCCCCGGTATGAGCCCCGCGACCGGGTTCGCGCCTACGCGGCTTTCGGGGGGCTTCCGGCCAATCTGGCTGTGGTCGACGACGCCCGCCCGGTGGGGGAGAACATCGCCGATCTCCTTTTGTCGCCCCACGGTGTGGTCCGCTCTCGTTTGGCCAGCGAGATCGACCAGGAGGAGGGGCTGCGCAACACGGCCCGATATCGGGCGGTGCTGGCCAGCATCGGCCTGGGCTCTCGCACCGTCGGCGAGATCGCCGCCAGAATGGGCCAGCGGGCCGACACGGCGTTGAAGCGAGTGGTCGAGCAGCTCGAGGACATGTCGTATCTGGTGCGGGAGGTGAACTTCGGCGCCTCGCCCAAGCGGGGGATCCGCTATCGGCTGGCCGACCCCGCGACCCGGTTCCACTACGGGATCGGGCTGCCCGCAGAATCAGCGGTGGCCGTCCTCGGCCCGGAGGCTGCATGGCGGGTTCGCATCGAGCCAGAAGTGTTTCCCTCCTATGTCGGCCAGCACATTTTCGAAGATGTGGCACGCCAGGCCTGTCGGCGCTGGGGGCCGGCACAGGGTCTGCCCGCGGTGGCCGAGTGGGGCAGATGGGCAGGGCGCGACCGGTCCCGCCGCGAGATAGAAGTGGATCTGGTAGGCCGCACCCTCGAAGACGCAATAGTCACCGGCTCGGTCAAGTTCCGCACCCGCCCCGCCGACGCGAAGACCTACCTAGACCACGTAACCGCCCTAGAGCGCCTAGCCGACAGCGGCCTCGGCTGGGCCCAAGAGGCATTGAACCCGAACTCGCCCTTCTGGTTCGTCTCCGCCGCCGGCTACGCCCCCTCATTCCACGAG
>JAPYOG010000173.1 GCA_028278785.1 Candidatus Poriferisocius anaerobius
CGGAGGAGGCCAGAGAAATACTGCTTCCACAAATCGAAACTGCCCGAGCAGCAGCTACCGGCCTCCCGGAGCGGCTCCGAGGCGAGCGCATCATCGTCGCGATCATTGGCAAGCGACGGCTATTTCGAGTGCGCCGCCAATCTATGGAAGGAGGCCAAGTCCCCCCATTTGTCCGCCACTTCACGGGGGTGACGGTCGTATGCCTCGTATGCGGCGTCGATCTCAGCTTCGCGATAACGGCCGACCAGCGCATCAAGCACGGCATCCACCATCGCCGCGTCACTGGGCCATTCCTGGAGATTGCGGGCCCGATCCAGCAGCTTGTCGTCCACCGTCGTGCTCACCCGCTGCCGGCTCATGCCACAATTGTCGCATCAAAGTCGTATTGGGCATCCGCCGCTGTATGCCCGAGTCCGCCCTCTGGCATCGGGCTTGCGGCCACTCATCCGAATCCCGGGGCTTGCGCGTGTCCGCGGGGTGGGGCGGCGGCTGTTTGACTCGCGAACCGCCGGGAGCAGCCGTTACCCTGCCTCTGTCCCCGATCACCGGCAGAAGGAGCTCTCCGTGCAAGGTGTGATCAAGGCTTATGATCCAGCAACCGGCAGCGGCGTTGTGGTGCGCGACACCGACCTGGCCGAGTTCGATTTGGCCCCCGATGCGCTGGACGGATCGGTCTTCCGGATGCTGCGCCAAGGCCAGCGGGTGCTGTTCGACCTGCTCGGCGAACAGGCCACTGGGCTGCGGCTGGGCTCTGAGGTGGACATGGGCACCCCGTCTTTCCTCACGCCCGCCGGCGAGGAGGACCAGCCATGAGCGGCTCGGCAGCCGATGCGCTCAGCACCCGCTTCGGGCTCGACGCGGTGGACGTACGGGCCGGGCTCAGCCAAGACGAGCTCTTCTCCGCAGCCGTCGCCGGCGACCGGGGGCGCACCCGCATCGACGGCGGCGAGCACGACCAGAAGGCATTCGCCACTGCTCTGGGCGCAGACGGGCCCCTGGTCTTCTACTCCGATCCCACCTGCACAGGCCGTCCCGTGCAGGACACCTTCGCGGTCGCCTGGCCCGAGGTTGAGGACGAAGTCTGGTGGAAGTCCGACTTCAACCGGCTGGACGCCGCCTGCTACTCCCAATTGCTGGAGCGGGTGCTGGCCCACCTGAACGAGCGGCATGCCACGCTGTACACCGCCGATGTGTTCTGCGGCTGGGATCCCGAGTTCGCCGTGCCCTACCGGCTGGTCAGCGAGTACGCCACCCATGCCTACTTCGCCAACATCATGTTCCCCAAACAGGTGCGCGACGACGCCGACCGGGACGTGAACGGCTGGACCATGATCAACGTCCCCAGCTTCCGATGCGACCCCGAGCGCGACGGCACCCGCAGCGACCGCGCCGTAATCATGGATCTGCGCAACCGCCTGGGGCTGGTGACCGGGCGGGCCGACTACTGCGGCGTGGTGAAAAAGACCATGTTCACGGTGATGAACTTCGTGCTGCCCGACGCCAAGCAGCTCACCATGCACTGCTCGGCCAACGTGGACCGCAACGGCAACAGCGCCATCTTGTTCGGCCTGTCCGGCACTGGGAAGACCACTCTGTCAGCCGATCCCCACCGCAGCCTGATCGGCGACGACGAGCACGTGTGGACCGAGACGGGGGTGTCCAACTTCGAGGACGGCTGCTACGCCAAGCTCATCAACCTGGACAAGGAGGCCGAACCGGTCATCGCGGCGGCGCTGTCGATGAAGGGGACCCTCATCGAGAACGTGCCTGCTCTGCCCGGCAGAGATCTGAGCGACACCGACCCTCAGGAGCTCGACCTCACCGACAGCGCCATCACCGAGAACACCCGCTTCGCCTACCCGCTGTCGTGCAACCCACGTGTGGCCCCCGGTGCCAGGGGGCCGCACCCCTCGACGATCGTGCTGCTGACGGCCGACGCCTTCGGCGTGCTTCCCCCCGTCTCGATCCTCGACCGAGACGAGGTGATGTACCACTTCGTGATGGGGTTCACATCCAAACTGGCCGGCACCGAGGTGGGCGTGGTGGAACCGCAGGCCACATTCAGCTCCTGCTTCGGAGCGCCGTTCATGTCGCACAAGCCCTCGGTGTACGCCGAGTTGCTGGCCCACCGCATGGATTCCCACAAGGCCCGGTGCATCCTGTTGAACACCGGCTGGTCGGGCGGGCCCTACGGCGTGGGGCGCCGCATGTCCATCGCCCACACTCGGGCGCTGCTCGACGCCGCCCTCAACGGCGACCTCGACACCGTTGACTCAGCCAGGCTCCCCATCCTGGGGCTTCGGGTCCCGACCTCGTGTCCGGGCGTCCCCGAAGGGGTCTTGAACCCCCGCGATACCTGGAGCGATCCCGAGGCCTATGACGAGGCCGCGAAGCGGTTGCGCGACCTGTTCCGGCAGAACTACGAGAAACAGGGCTACGCCTCGCTGGGCATCAAGGCGATGCTCTAGGCGCTGCGGAATCCCTGGGGGTGGGCCGACTGCCAAACCCAGGCGTCGCGGCACATCTCGGGCAGCGTTCGGCTGGCCGACCAGCCCAGCTCTCGGCGGGCTCTGGCGGGATCAGCCCACAACCGGGCAACGTCGCCGGGGCGGCGGTCGAGCTCCTCATAGGGCAGAGGATGGCCGGTGGCCTCCCGCATAGCGGCGACAACCTCCAAAACCGACGCTCCCCGGCCGGTCCCCAGGTTGTACGTGCTCACCAGCCCGGCGGAGGAATCAAGATGCTCGAGGGCGGCTCGGTGGCCGTCAGCCAAGTCCATCACATGGATGTAGTCGCGCAATGCGGTTCCGTCGGGAGTGGGATAGTCGGCGCCGTACAGAGGCAGGCGGGGGCGGCGGCCCACCGCCACCTGGAGCAGGTAGGGCATCAGGTTGCCGGGAACGCCCTCGGGGTCTTCCCCGATGAGCCCGCTGGGATGGGCGCCCACCGGGTTGAAGTAGCGCAACACAGCGGCCGACCAGCGGGCGTCGGCTCGAACCACGTCGGCGATCATCTGCTCGACGACGAGCTTGGAGTAGCCGTAAGGACTGGCGGGGCGGGTTGCCGCTGTCTCGGGCACCGGCAGCACCTCAGGCTCGCCGTACACCGCGGCCGAGGAGGAGAACACGATCCGGCGCACACCGCAGCGCTCCATCGCCGTCAGCAGCACGGCGGCCGACTCCAGATTGTGGCGGTAGTAGCGCAGCGGATCGGCCAGCGACTCGGGCGCCGACTTCAACCCGGCGAAGTGCAGCACCGCATCGGGACGAACCTCGGCCATCGCTTTCTCCACTGCGGCCCCGTCGCGGCAGTCGGCCACGAAGAGACGAGGCCGGCGACCGGTGATCTCCCCCACCGCGTCGACAGCGGCCGTCGAGGAGTTGTCCAAGCTGTCCAGAACGGCCACCTCGCAGCCGGCCTCCAACAGAGCCACGCAGGTGTGGCTGCCGATATAGCCCGCACCCCCAGTGACCAGCACCGTCGCCATCCTCGGCACGCTAGTGGCCCGGACGCCGATGCTCCGCAGAGTTTGCCGCCGGCATCCACCGCCCAGAAAAAAAATTCCTCCAGACCGGGGCGCTTGTTTGAGTACGATGCTGGATAGCCAAACGGAGGTGCAGTCACGTGGGTGTCAGCTCATATGTTTTGATCCAAACCGAAATGGACAAGGCCCGTCAGGTGGCCGAGGCCATCCGCGAAATCGATGGCGTGGTGGTCTCTGAGATCATGACCGGCCCATACGATGTGATCGCCAAGGCCGAGGCCGACTCCATGGACCAGCTCGGCCGCCTGGTGGTGAGCCAGATCCAGATGGTGGACGGCATCACCCGAACGCTGACCTGCCCCGTCGTGAACCTCTGATCTCCCATTCCGGGAGCCCTCCCGGAACAGATCGCCAAGGCCGCCGAAGGCGTCTTCCTGCTCCTCTGCCAGGCACGGGCGAAAGATGCGTCGGCACGCCCCCACACCGCAATAGGCTATTGCGCATCAAGGTGCATACCTGGAGGTCCAGATGACCAACTCATGGGATTGGCCCGGCTCCCGCTGGTGGCGCGTCGACCTCCACGCTCATTCCCCCGCCTCTTACGATTTCGGCAACT